>SLHN01000184.1 GCA_007136145.1 Thioalkalivibrio sp. | reverse complement strand
GCTTGTACCGCCGCCAGGTGTGCGTGGTGGTGCTGCACGCGGATCAACGGGACATCGAGTTCTTGCGCCATCGCGGCGGCGAGCTGGCTACTGTAGAAGTCCGGGTGCCGGTCGCAGGCGATCCGCTCGGGGCGGATTTCCAGGATATCGAGCAGGTGCCGGGCCGCCTCGTCCAGCGAGCGGCAGGTCGCCGCATTGTCGAGATCGCCAATGTGCTGGGACAGGAAGGCCTGGTCATCGCGGGTCACGCAGAGCGTGTTCTTCAGCCAGGCACCGAGCGCGAGCACGGAAGGTCCACTGCGTGGCAGGCGGATCGCGTTTGGGGTATAGCCGCGCGCGCGGCGCAGGAAGGCCGCGCCACCGGCGCCGACGCGGATCACCGAGTCGTCGCAGCGCACGACGATATCGCGGTCGTGAACCAGCAGTGCGTCGGCGATTCCGGCAAGGCGCTGCACGGCTTCGTCGTTGTCGGTGACCAGCGGTTCGCCGCCGGGGTTGGCCGAGGTGCAGACCAACAGCCAGGGATCGGCGGTCTGCCCCTCCAGCCAGGCTGTGCCCGGCAGCCGGCCCGCGGCGTCGTGGAACAACAGGTAGTGCAGTGGCGTGTAGGCGAGCATCGCGCCGAGCCAGGCAAGGCCGGGGGCGACACCGGGTAGAACCTCGTCACAGCCCGCGGATTTGCGCAGCAACACGATCGGGCGGTCACGTGAACGCAGCAGTTGCTCTTCCGCGTCGCCGACTTCGACCAGGCCACGCAATGCCTGCAGGTTTGCCGCCATGACCGCAAGCGGCTTTTCCTCGCGGTGCTTGCGCGCGCGCAGGCGGGCAACGCTGTCGGCGTTGCGCGCGTCGCAGAACAGGTGGAAGCCGCCAAGCCCTTTCACCGCGAGGATTTCGCCAGCCTGGAGGCGTCGAGCGGTTTCGGCGATCGGGTCTGCGGAAACAATGGGCGTACCATTCGTGTCGAGCAGCGTAAGACGCGGGCCGCAGTCCGGACAGGCGTTCGGCTGGGCGTGGAAACGCCGGTGGGCCGGATCGTCGTATTCGTGCTGGCAAGGCGGGCATTGGGTGAACGCCGCCATGCTGGTGTTCGGGCGGTCGTAGGGCAGCGCGCGGGTCAGCGTGAAGCGTGGGCCGCAGTGGGTGCAGTTGATGAACGGATAGCGGTAGCGGCGATCAGTCGGATCGAAGAGTTCTTCGAGGCAAGCGGGGCAAACGGCGGCGTCCGGGGTAATACCGGTGCGCACGGCGCCGGCACGGCTGGGGGCGATACGGAACGCGGATTCGGTATCGTTTGGCTCCGGGGCCAGTTCGGTCGTCTCGACGGCATCGACCCGGGCCAGCGGTGGTACCTCGACGGCGAGGCGGTAAAGGAATGCGTCGACGACCTGCGCGTCACCCTGGATTTCCAGATCGACGCCAGCGGAATCGTTCAGAACCCAGCCGGCAAGACCCAGTTCGACGGCAAGACCGTAGACATACGGCCGGAACCCAACGCCCTGCACCTGGCCGCGCACACGGACATGGCGGCGGATCGGTCCTGTTCTGGTTGTCATGACTCCAGCGCCTGCCCCTGATGAAGAACCCAGTAGGGTGCCAATGAGCGCAGCGAATTGCACCGTTCGAGACCCCGAGACCTGGTGGCCGAGGCCGGCGTGCTTCCGGTGCGGTTCGGCTTCGCTTCACGGCACCCTACGCGAAGGAGGTGAACATGACCCCGGTACCCGGCTCAGTGCCCGTTCCGGGCCTCCTTCAGTTCGGCCTCGAGTTCGGCGACGCGGCGGCGCAGGGCTTCGATTTCGTCCGCCGAATCCGCGCTGGACCCCTGCCCCATCGCCCGATCCAGCCAGGCCAGCCAGTCGTCCATGCCTTCGCCGGTCCGCGCCGAGACCTGCACGACTTCCAGTCCCGGGTTGATCCGCCGCGCATAGTCGATACACCGCTCGACGTCGAAATCGACGTAGGGAAGCAGGTCGGTCTTGTTCAGGACCATCAGGTCGGACGCGTGGAACATGTCCGGGTATTTCAGCGGCTTGTCCTCGCCTTCGGTGACCGAGAGAATCACCACCTTGTGCGCCTCGCCGAGGTCGAACGCCGATGGGCAGACGAGGTTGCCGACGTTCTCGATCAGCAGCAGTCCGCGCTGTTCGAGCTGCAGATGCTGCACCGCGTGTCCAACCATGTGCGCGTCGAGATGGCAGCCCTTGCCGGTGTTCACCTGCACGGCCGGTGCCCCGGTGGCGCGGATTCTTTCGGCATCGTTGCTGGTCTGCTGATCGCCTTCGATCACGCTCACCGGGTAACGGCCCCGCAAGCGCTCGATGGTCGCGGTGAGCAGGCTGGTCTTGCCGGAGCCGGGGCTAGAAACCAGGTTCAGCGCGAGGATTCCGTGGCGCTGGAAATGCTCGCGGTTGCTGTTCGCGTACGCGTTGTTCTTGCCCAGAATATCCTGCTCGATCCGGACCATGCGTTCCTGCGACATGCCGGGAACATGGGCATGCGCCGGCCCCTGACCGAAATGGAAATCGTCCCCCGAGCGAGCCGGTTCTTCCTCAGCGCCGTGCGCATGATCATGGCTGGTGGCGTGTCCGTGTTTGGCGTCGTGGTCGTGCGGATGGTCGTGCACCGTACCGTCCGCGTGGCGGTGTTCGTGCCGATGCGGGTG
>SLHN01000284.1 GCA_007136145.1 Thioalkalivibrio sp. | reverse complement strand
TTCCATGCAACCGGGAGGGCAACGCAGCAGACGGACGAAAAGACCAGCAAGACAATATCTTTTTTGACAGAAATCGCCTCAGGGTTTTCAGAAGAGGGAGGAGCGCGGCTTCGGAGCACCAGAGTCCGTGGATCCCTCACGATTCGAGCTTTGTCAGGAAGAAAAGCGGAAAGCCAGCCAGAACGCAAACAGCAGCGAAAACAGGGCGGTCAGGCCGAGCATGGGATTCAATTCGGTGCCGTCCCGGTGGCGAAGTTCCCGCGTCAGGTACAGTGCCGCGAGACCGACAGCGGCCCATGCGAACCAGCCTGGCGTCGAAAGCCCCAGTGGTAGCGAAACCAGCCACGGCCCCAGAACGAGCGCGGCGAAAAGGAACCGTGTCCCGTGGTCGCCGAGAAGGACCGCGAGGGTGTGTTTGCCGGCCCGTTGATCGGTGTATCGGTCACGCAGGTTGTTCACCACCAGGATGGCTGCCACGGGAAGTCCGACGAGCAGGGACGCCATTACCGCCTGATGGTTGACCGGGCTCTGGTGCGCCAGCAGGCTCCCCAGTACCGCAACCGGACCGAAGAAGAACCAGACCGCCAACTCGCCCAGCGCGAGATTGGCGTAGGGCCGGCGGCCACCACTGTAGCCGAGCACCGCAAGCACCGACAGTATGCCGAGAATCCAGAGCAGCCAATGTCCGAAAACGATCAACCAGAGGCCGGTGCCGACCGCGATGCCCAGGGTGATTGCCAGGGCGTTCCGAAGCTGCGACGCACTCAGCAGACCCGACTGCAGTGCCCTGGTCGGGCCCAGGCGATCCGCCTGGTCGACTCCGGAGAGTCCGTCGAAGAGGTCGTTGGCCAGATTCACCGCC
This sequence comes from Thioalkalivibrio sp., assembly GCA_007136145.1. Classification (GTDB taxonomy): domain Bacteria; phylum Pseudomonadota; class Gammaproteobacteria; order Ectothiorhodospirales; family Ectothiorhodospiraceae; genus Thioalkalivibrio. Next base: position 9,755 of record SLHN01000284.1, on the reverse strand, counting down.
AGTTGCAGATTCAGCGCGCAGATCACGCAAAGCATCGCGGTGACCCAGGAAAAGTATCCGGGGGTTACCAGTGCCTGTCCCAGCAGCACGGGCCCTACCGCTGCTGGCAATGTGCGCGGGCGCAACGTTTGCCACCAGATCTGGAACTTGCTCACGGTTCTTCCTTTATCGGTCTGATGATTCTGGACGGGTTCGCGGGAATCGGGACGATGGTGCTGGCCGGGTTCCGCGGGCCGTCCTGAACACGGACGCTGGGTTGCTCTCGGGTTGGCTGCTATTCTGCTCCACACGCGTGCGGCGGTGCATTGCCCGCGCGGCTGGTTAGGGTAGCGCAGTCCGATTGTTCAGGTGCGCCCTGTTGCGGGGAGTGATATGGCCGTTGAGTGGTTGGCGCAGGTGATCCTGCCCTGGGTGTTGGCCGGTGTGATGTTGGCGCTGGGGATGAGTCTGACCGGTGAGGATTTCCGGCGCATCTGGAAACATCCGCGCAGGGTCGTTCTGGGCTTGGCGATGCAGATGCTGGCTCTGCCATTGCTGGCATGGGTTCTGGTTCTTCTTCTGCCCCTTTCCCCGATGGCTGCGGCCGGACTGCTGCTGGTATCTCTGGTACCCGGTGGGGCAACCTCCAACATGTTCAGCTATCTTGTGCAGGGTGACCTTGCGCTTTCGGTGAGCCTGACGGCGATTGCCGCACTATTGGTCCCTTTCACGCTGCCACTGGTGATGGGCTGGAACTTCCAGTTGTTGGGGCTCGCCGCGCAGGGTTTCGCGCTGTCCTATTGGCAGACGGTGGGTCAATTGCTGCTGGTCACGCTGGTCCCGGCGCTTGCTGGCATGCTGCTGCGGCGGATGAGTCGGGAGGCGACCATCAGCGATTGGTTGCCAAGGGTGAGGCTCTTCACCGGGGTGGCCATGGTCGGTATTGTCGTCACCCTCTTTCTTGCCTACCACAATCGGTTGCCGGCACTGATCAGTATCGAGACGCTGGCGGTACTGATGCTTTGCATGCTGGCGATGCTACTGGGTCATCGGGTTTCGCGACGATTGGGATTGCCCCTTGACAGCGTGCGGGCGATCACCGTCGAAGTAGGGGTGCAGAACGCCGGAGTCGCGATGATGGTGGCCTTCGCCATCATGCAGTTGCCGCAACTCGGGCTGGTTCCGCTGCTCTACGGCTTGCTGATGAATGTCCCGGTGTTCCTGTGGGTCTTTTTTTGTCTCTGGCGCGACCGGCAAATGGTCACAATCGCCGAGCGTTCGTGAAATGGCGCGGTCGTTACTCCCGGTAACGGATTTCGGTATTACCTATCTCGCCAGTCGTATCCAGCAGCAGGCGGTCGATCGAGGGGGCGCGGTTCAGGATGTAAGCCGCCATCATTCTGCCCACGTCGTGGTTTTCCCGTTCCAGCGCGCTCAGCAGCTTGTCGCCGACGATCCGGAGCCTGTCCTCTTGCCCCGGGCGCGCAACCCATTCCCGGCCCATCTGACGACCGGCGTCCATGTCGCGGTCCATCTGATCGAAGAAATCGCCGGAATCGCGCACGATTTCGTCGGGAACATTCAAAGTGTACATTTCGTCGTCGATGACCACGTTCAGTTCCATGATCCGTCTTCCCCCTGATGCAAGAGCCGCATAGGTTGCTGACCCGGTAGGCTGGGGTCAAGCGAGGGTGGCGATGCTGGCGGTTCCGCTGAGCTCGGCACGACTGTTACCGGCTACGGAGAGTTTTCATGAAACGGACAGGAAAAAGGCCAGAGGATTTCTCCTCCGGCCCTGTGTTGGCCGGGTAGGCCAGAAAGCCCGGGGCACGCGCTTGCATGCCCTCGGGAAAGCCGTCTGTCAGGTGATCTTGACGGTTACGCCCTTTTCGCCATCCGGTCCCACCATGTGCACCGCGCAGGCGAGGCAGGGGTCGAAGCTGTGGATCGTGCGGAGGATCTCCAGTGGCTGATCGACATCGTGCATCTGATGATTGTCCATCAGCGCCGCCTCGTAGGGACCTGGCTGCCCTTCAGGATCACGCGGCCCGGCGTTCCAGGTGGTCGGAACCACGGCCTGGTAGTTGGTCAGCTTCTGGTCGTCGATCACCGCATAGTGCATCAATGCGCCACGAGGAGCCTCCATGTAGCCCACGCCCTTCGCGTGCTTCGGCCAGCTCCGAGGGTTCCACATCTCCTCGTTGAAGACTTTCTGGTCGCCGGCCTTCAGATTGGCCACCAGATTGTCGTACCAGACCATCATGTTGTCGGCGATGATCTTGGTTTCCAGCATGCGGGCGGCGGTACGGCCCATGGTCGAGAACATCGCGGTCACGGGCAGATCCAGCTGGGTCAGCGCCATCGTCGCGAGTTCGCGGGTGGGCTCGTGTCCGTTGGCGTAGAGCATCAGCACCCGGGCCAGCGGACCGACTTCCATCGGACGACCGCGCCAGCGTGGCGCCTTCAGCCAGGAATAGTCGTTCTCCACATCGAGATGCGAGTACGGGGGCTTCGGGCCGGTGTAGTTCAGCTTGGTCTCGCCGTCGTACGGATGCAGTCCGGCATTCTTGCCGTCCTTGTAGTCGTACCACGAATGCGCGATGTACTCCTGTACCTGTTCCGGGTCGTTCAGGTCCAGCGGATGGATCGTCGACAGATCGCGGTCCAGGATCACGCCCGGCGGAATCAGGTAGTCGGAGACGTCGCCGTAGCCGGATGCCGGGAAATCGCCGCAGGTCAGGAAATTCCCGATGCCTTCGCCACGCTCGAACCAGTCCTTGTAGAAGCTCGCGATCGCTAGGGTGTCGGGCATGTACACCTGGTCGACGAATTCCTGCATCTGCAGGATCGCGTCGCGGGCGATGCTGAGGCCGGTATCGTTGAACGTCGTCTGGCCGTTGCCGCCGGGGCCGCCACTGAACGGCGAGGGGGCACCCCCGACGGTGAAGTTCGGATGCGGGTTCTTGCCGCCGAACACCGCGTGCAGCTTGGCGACATCACGCTGCCAGGCGAGGGCGTCGAGATAGTGTGCAACCGCCATCAGGTTGGCTTCCGCTGGCAGCTTGTACTCCGGGTGTCCCCAGTAGCCGTTGGCAAAGATTCCGAGCTGTCCGGACGCAACCAGGTCCTTCACCTTCCTCTGCACGTCGGCGAAATAGCCGGGAGAGGAGTTGCGGTATTTCGAGATCGATTGGGCCAACTCCGAGGTCGCCTTTGGATCGGCATCCAATGCCGAAACCACGTCGACCCAGTCCAGCGCGTGCAGGTGATAGAAGTGCATCACGTGGTCGTGGATGTACTGCGCGCCGCTCATCAGGTTGCGGATCAACTGCGCATTCGGCGGGATGGGGTAGTCCAGCGCATTCTCGATGGAACGGATGGAGGCCATGCCATGGACCAGCGTGCACACCCCGCAGATGCGCTGAGTGAAGGCCCAGGCGTCTCGTGGGTCCCGCCCCTTCATGATGATTTCCAGTCCGCGCACCATGGTCCCCGAACTGTAGGCGCTCTTGATGCGCCCCTCGGTATCCGTTTCCGCCTCGATGCGCAGGTGACCCTCGATACGGGTGATCGGATCGACAACGATTCTTTCTGCGCTCATCACTTGGCCTCCTCAACAAGGTTGTCAGCCACTAGTTCGAGCAGGCTGTTCATCTCTTTGCCCCAGTTCAGCTTCTCGCCGCTGTCGTCGAAGTTTTGACGGCAGTTCGAGCAACTGGTAACCATCATCTCGGCACCGGTGGCGTCGAGTTGCCGGAACTTGTTGCCCATGATCTTGTACCGCAGGGTGTCGGCGCGGTGAATCGTGATCACTCCGCCGCCACCGCCACAGCACAGATTCATGTTGCCGCCGCTCTCCGTTTCCCTCTGCTCCACGCCCAAGGCCTCCAGGACCTTTCTGGGCGCCGGCGTCGCACCGCCGCGACGCGAGACCTGGCAGGGGTCGTGGAATGCGACCGACTTGTTCAGGGTTTTCAGCTTGATCGCGCCCGCGTCGATGGCGTCGGCAAGGAATTCCGAAATGTGCTGTACCTGGAACGGCAGGGGCTTGCCGTACATGTTCGCACCCTGCCAGCGTAGCGCCTGGTAGGCATGACCGCACTCGGGGAGGATCACCAGCTTGGCGCCGATCTTCTCGGCGGCGTTGATGATCTTCATCGACATGTCTTTCTGCCAGGCGGTGTTGCCGGACAGCATTCCGAAGTTGGTTGCCTCGTATCCGTCGGTGCGGAAGGTCCAGGACTTGCCCATGTGGTTCAGGATCTTCGCGGTCGCGGCCATCGATTCCGGGTATTTCTGGATCTCGATCGAGGACATCAGCACCAGCACGTCCGCCTGATCCTCGTCGACGTGCATTTCGACTTCGTGCTCGTCGCCCATCCACTCGATGCGGTCCTCGAAGACCTGAGGGGTGGCTCCCAACGGGCTGCCTTCCTTGAAGGCCTTTTCGGTGACAGTGTACAGCTCGTGTGGAACCAGACCGGCGTGGAACATCGCGTGGCGCGCCATGCCGACCAAGGTGGCGATGTCGATGCTCATCGGGCAGATCAGCGTGCAGCGCCCGCACATGGTGCAGGTGTCGTACAGCAGTTCCTGCCAGTTCTTGAGCTCGTCGACCGTGACCTTCGGCTTCAGGTTCAGCGTCTTGTACACGAAGGCCAGGGGCCCGGCTTCGCGCTTGTATGCCTGCTTGAACGGTTCGATCTTCCAGATCGGCGTGTGCCGCGGATCCCCGCTGGCCTCATAGAACGGACAGGCATGGGCGCAGGCACCGCAGTGGATGCAGGACTCCATGTAGGTCGCCGAGACGCGCCCGAAGTCCTTGGCGAAGTTCAGCATCGCCTTCTCGATGCGTTCGTCGTCGCTCATCTCGCCCTGGACGTCGAAGCGTTCCTCGGGCTTGCGTACCGAGAGGCGCTTGGACTCGAGGTCGAGTTCGATTTCGGTAACGGTCTTGTTGCTCATGACATGCCTCCCCTGCGCGCGAAGCGGGAACCGGTGGTGTAACGCGATACAACGAACCAGAACGAGTGCATCAACTTGCCGAACGGGAAGTAGATCAGCAGCAGCCAGACGCTGAGGATATGGATCGCCAGTCCGGTTTCATAATGTGGCCAAAGGTTCATCTTGGTCATCAGGCCGGTGACGAACGGCGCCGTGGTCAGGAACCAGGCGGCGTAGTCATCGAAGTTGGAGATCAGCCTCTGCACCGGGTTCACCAGGCGCTTGGCCAGTGCGACGAACAGCGCCACCAAGGTGATCACCGAGACGGCCGTGATCACTCCGCCCGGCAGTGTCCACCAGGTGAAGCCGACGATATCGGCGAAAAACAGCATATGCGGCGTGCCGAAAATCAGCACGATGAACAGGCCGAGGTGGATGATGTAGCCGACGATGTACTGTGTACCCACCTTCGGAACAAACGGCTTGTAGGGCCAGGCGTGAACGAACAGCCCCTTGATGCCACCGATCCAGGCGCCTTTCTGGCGGGGCTCGGAGAGATCCTTCTTTTGGCGCAGTGCCCAGACACCGACCAGGCGCCAGAAGATACCCAGCACGAAAATGATGATCGCGATCTGCATCGCAGGACCGCGTGCAAAGTCGAGGAGTGTCATGGCTACTTGCCTCCCGAGATCTTGTCTTGATTGCGACGGGACATTACGGCCGACGCGGCTCCCAGCGCGACACCCGCGGCTGCCGCCATCGCGATGCCTTCCGCGCTGCCCCACTGGCCAGCGGACAGCGGCTTGTAGAAGCTCTCCTTGTCCCAGAAGTTGGGTTCGGAGCAGCCAAGACAGCCATGGCCGGATTGGATAGGCCAGCTGACGCCGCCATTGAACTTCAGGGTTGCGCAGGCGTTGTGCGTGACCGGGCCCTTGCAGCCGAGCCGGTACAGGCAGTAACCCTTTCGTGCTCCCTCGTCGTCGAAGCTGTCGGCGAACAGGCCGCGGTCGTAGAATGCACGGCGGTAGCAGCGGTCGTGGATGGTGTCGGCGAAGAACGCGCGCGGCCGCTTGAGGCTGTCCACCTCGGGCAGCGCTCCGAAGGCGAGGAAGCTGGTCAGCACGCCGGTCATCACTTCGGGCATCGGCGGACAGCCCGGGACGTTCAGGATTGGCTTGTCGGTGATGATCTGGTCGATGCCGACGGCACCGGTCGGATTGGGCCTGGCCGCGCCCACACCACCAAAGCTGGCGCAGGTTCCGATGCTGACGATCGCGGCGGCCCCCTCGGCCAACTCGCGTACCGATTCAAGGTGGGTCTGCCCGTGCGATACGGAATAGATGCCGTCGTCCTTCAGCGGGATGGAACCGTCGACAAGGACCAGGTACTTGCCCCAGTTTTCCTTCATCGCGGTCTTCAATGCCTCGACGGCGCGATCACCCGATGCTGCCTGCAACGCGTGCTGGAAGTCGAGCGACACAAAGTTGAAAATCAGGTTCTCGACCGTTGGCGCGAAGGAGCGGGTGAGCGACTCGATGCACCCGGTGCACTCCTGGTACGCCATCCAGATCACCGACTGCCTGCGAGCCTGGGCCAGGGAATCGGCCATTGCCGGCACCATCGCGGCGGGAATCGCCATCGAAGAGGCGACCCCAGCGCAGAACTTGAGGAAGGAACGCCTGGAGATACCCTGGCGGCGCAATTCCTCGCCTAACGTCAAATCATGCTCTTTCATGCCGACCCCCTTGTGCAAGTCGTTACGGGATTGCGAGTGGTCAATGCGAATTCCTTACAGTTTCATCGAACAGTCGTGAAAAATTTTCGGCGCTCGCCTGGATGTCATCCGGGTGCGCCTCGAGGATCATCGGCACCGTGCCGATTTCCAGTTGCTGGGCGGCCGGATGGTCGCCTTCATTGAAATATTTCACCCACCAGACACCGGTGTATGCGGTTTCGAACACCTCGGTGCGTCCGGAGGCGCTGATCGTCGCCTCGACTTCGCCACGGCCGAGTTTTTCTTCCAGCAGACGGAAGTCGCCGTCGCTGAGTGGCAGATTGCCGAGTTCGACGATCTGACGCTCGCCGCCATCGGCAACGGTCCGCAGGTGATCCGCGACCTCTTGCAGCAGGGCCAGCGCCATCCCGGTGGGTGCGGAGCCGTCCGGTTCCGGGCCCGGGTCGAAGTGGACGGGAATGTCTTTAAGGCTCATGGACGCCACCTCGTCGCGATTTCCATCACCGTCGCGCAGGCTTCCGGAATCGCGTTCGCCACGACTTCGGTGGGTTGTTCGCCCCAATCAAAGTTCTGCGGCTGGATGCCGACCAGTGCGCGTCGGGCAGGGAGGAGACCTTCGAGGGCGGTGACGGCGAGCAGATCGGACAGACTGACCTCATGCACGCTGCTCTTGCCACCGGTACTGATGAACTGGTCCATCGCGTCGCCCTCGAAGACCCGAATCGTGCCGGGAGGCGCGTCCAGCGCCGCGGTGTCGACGACGATCAGCGCGTCGGTGGCAACGATCGCGTTGGCCAGCGTGAAGCTGAGGGTGCCTCCATCCATGAACTCGATATCCGTCTGCCCCCGCTGTTCGCGGGCAAGACGGTTGACGATATGCACGCCGACACCCTCATCGGTCAGGAGGATGTTTCCAAGCCCCAGAACCAGCACCGTATCGCTCTTGATCGCTGCCGGGACGAGTGGTGGAATTTCGGTCTGGTCATGACTGGTGATCATCGGTTCCTGTCGCGATGCCGGCAAAGCCTGCCGACTGCCAATGGGTGTGACAAATCCGTGTTTATTATGCAAATATTTGCATATGCTCCTGCTGAGCAAAGGATGAGGGAGGACGCGCTCTGCGACGGTGATCTAGATCACATTCGGATCCGTTCCAGTGTGGGAAGGTGGCTGCGCTGGCCCGGGACGTTTTCCATCAGACCGGAAACCGCCTGATCTGGCAGACTGTTCCCGGAACGCCGCTGGTGGCGTCGAACGGCAGAAGGATGGAAACGCGATGTGTTTGGGTATACCGATGCAGGTGGTCGAATCTGGTGAGTTCAGCGCGCTGTGCGAACGCCGGGGCGAACAGCGTCGTCTGAACATGATGCTGATTGGGCCGCAGCCGGTCGGGACCTGGGTGTTGGCGATCATCGACACGGCGCGCGAGGTGCTGGATCCCGCACACGCCCGCCAGCTCGACGATGCGGTTCTGGCCCTCGAGGCAGCGACCCAGGGCGAGACCGACCTGGACGATTTTTTCGCCGATCTGCAGCTGCCGTCGGCAATGGGTCCGCCCCGGTAGCGGTGTTTTGAGCGAGGAGTCCAAAGCCGTTCGGCAGCAACTGGAAGCGGTATTCACCAGAATTCAGTCCGAACGAATGGCCGACATGCCGCTGCTGCACGATGCACTGACGGTCGAGGCGGTCGGGTTTCGCCGCAGCGGCGCGGCGCGTGTTGGCGTGTTGATCACGCCGTGGTCGATGAATCTGCTGCGTCTGCCCGACGCCAACGCGATCGCGCCGGGTGGCACCGAGCCGCGGGATCTGCCTCGCGGCCCGGTCGATTTCGTCGGCGCCTGGGAGGAGGGGATTGGTGCCTACGAAACCTGTTCCCTGTTTTCCCCGATGTTCCAGTTTACGGACCAGGACGCCGCTCGCGCGGTCGCGTTCGAGATACTGTCGCTGCTGTTGCAACGCGGCCCCGACCTGCTCCCGGTCGAGCCGCAGCGTGGAACGGGAGGTCCGATCGCCGCGCTGCGCCGCAACGTGAACGCCGATTTCGACCGGCGAAGCGTGCTGCGCGGCGATTTTCTGACCCATGACGGCCGCAGCGATGACGGCGATTCCCGCTGAGGGTCGGGTCGATCTGCGCCTGTACTGGGATGGCGACGCGGTGCTGCACGCGGAGGTATTGTCGCGGCGACCGCAGCCGCAGCGCCTGTTGCACGGCAAGCCGCTCGCTTACGCGCGGGAGGTGATTCCGCAGCTTTACAGCCTCTGCGGCGACGCCCAGACCGTTTCCGCCGAAGCCTTGTCACGGCTGATCGACGAGGGCGGGTTCGAACCCGCCCAGACCCGGGGATGGGCCGAGCGCATCCGGCTGGAAAACATTCGCGAGCATCTGTGGCGCCTCGGTCTCGACTGGCCCCGGGTCGCGGGTGAGGAACCGCGGCCCGAACCCCTGCGCGAGCTGCTGGCCGCGCGGGGTCGTTTCGTCGATGACCGGGAGAGTGCCGGCGCCTGGGCCGAAACCACGGCGCTTGGTCTCTTTGGCGATGCCACCGCACCGTGGCTGGATCCGTCGGGTGCCGAGCCGTTTCATGCGTGGTTGCGGGAGGGACCGACCCCGCTGGCCGGGTTGCTGGGGCGGTTGCGCCCGCGTCTGACCGGGCTGGGACAGTCGGCGCTGCCGCTGTTCAGGAGTGCCGATCTCGCGCCGCTGGGTCGGGATATCCAGGCGCGAATCCCCGGAGACGCGGATTTCCACCAGCGCCCGGACTGGCAGGGACAGGTGTTCGAGATGGGGCCACTGGCGCGTCATCAGGAACATCCTCTGTTCACGGCGATAAGCACCGAGCAACGCGGGGCGGACGCCTGGTTTCGTCTCGTGGCGCGGGTGTTGGAACTGGCGCTGGGACTGGAATCGCTGCGCGTTGGCGAGCCGGCGCGGCCGATCGTGTTCGGGCATGCAGCCGGCGACCAGGCGATCGTTGCGCTGGAAATGGCCCGGGGAGTTCTGCTGCACTGGGCGGAGGTCGAGCAGGGCTCGGTCCGGGATTACCGGATCGTCGCTCCTACCGAGTGGAATTTTCACCCGCTTGGCCCTGCGGCGCAGG
>SLHN01000127.1 GCA_007136145.1 Thioalkalivibrio sp. | reverse complement strand
CAGGGTGGACGCAAGCATCCCCAGCAGGAATTCCTGCAGGTGGACACCAGAAATATCCTCTTTATTTGTGGTGGCGCCTTCTCTGGGCTTGAGAAAGTCATTCAGCAACGCGCGGAAAAGGGTGGTATCGGGTTTTCAGCGGAAGTCCGTTCCAGGGACAAGGACACTTCAGGGAGCGGATGGTTGGCGCGGCTGGAGTCGGAAGACCTTGTCCGTTATGGGCTCATCCCCGAGTTTGTCGGGCGGTTGCCGGTTCAAGCCACGCTGGAGGAACTCGACGTCGAAGCCCTGATCACGATCCTTACCCAGCCGCGCAATGCACTGGTGAAGCAGTATGCCCGGCTGTTCGAGATGGAAGGTGTGGAACTCGAATTCCGCGAGGATGCACTTGGAGCCATTGCCCGCAAGGCCATGGAACGCAAGACCGGTGCCCGCGGACTGCGTTCGATCATGGAGAATATCCTGCTCGATACCATGTACGAGCTGCCATCGATGGAAAACGTAAGCAAGGTTGTGATCGATGAGGCCGTGATCCGTGGGGACGCAGAGCCCTATCTGATTTACGAGAATGCCAATTTCGCAAAGAAGGCTGCGTCGGATTCCTGAGGTTCTTTTTTGCGTGCGACCCGGTAGAACATCTGCGTCGGGGCGCTGTCCATTTCGTTATGCTCACGTGAAAGGCATGCCGCAGGGTGCGGTGATGCGCAAGCCGACCCGCACCGGGACCACGACGGGCAGCTTCGGACCTCGAGGGGCCAGGATCCCCTGCTCGATATCCACGCCTTGCATGTTCCAGCCTCCACATTCGGCCTGGGGAGTTAGCGTGAACGAAGTTGGGCAGGGTGCCGTGAGGCGAGGCCGAACCGCACCGATACCACGCCGGCCGTGGTCCCCAGGCTTCCGGGCCTCGAGCGGTGCAGTTCGCTGCGCTCATTGACACCCTACGCCTGGATCTTTCATGGTTCGGGGTGGCTGGCCGCCGGCGCCATGACCGTTAGCGTGAAAGTCCCCGGTAGGGTGCCGTGAGGCGCAGCCGAACCGCACCGAGAACCGGCCTCCGGGACTCGAACGGTGCGATTCGTTGCGCTCGTTGACACCCTACGCTTGGACCTTTCATGGTTCGGAGTAGCCGCCGGGGCCACGACAGTTAACGTGGAAACCCGCGCGTAGAGCTCACGAACCCGAAAAATGGGGGCATCGGCCCTTGAAACCGCGTCAATCGTCCCAAGACTAGACCATTCATGTATCGCTGACCCTCGAGGGATCCCATGACTCAGAAGACCAGCTCCTCCCAGAACGATGTCGAATCGCCGGTGAAGCGGGTTGCCGTCCTGCCACTGCGCGATGTGGTCGTGTATCCGCACATGGTGATTCCGCTGTTTGTCGGACGCGAAAAATCGATTCGCGCGCTGGACTCGGCAATGGCCGAAAACAAGCAGGTGTTGCTCGTTGCTCAAAAAAGTGCCGAAATCGACGAACCCGGTGCCGGGGACTTGCACGATATCGGCACGCTTGGCAACATCCTGCAACTGCTGCGCCTTCCGGATGGCACGATCAAAGTGCTGGTTGAGGGTGCGCAGCGCGCACATGTCATCGACATGGGTGAAGAGGAGTCGGATTTCTTTGTCGCCCGGATCCGGCTGATGGCTGAGGAAACCGGGGCCGAAGAACGCGAAATGGAGGTCCTCGCGCGTTCCGCGCTGAATCTGTTCGAACAATACATCAAACTTAACAAAAAGGTCCCGCCGGAAATCCTGACCTCGCTGGCAGGAATCGACGACCCCTCGCGGCTGGCCGATACCATCGCGGCCCACATGTCGCTGAAGCTGGACGAGAAGCAGAAGGTGCTGGAGATTGGCAGCGTGAAAGAGCGCCTCGAGCACCTGATCGCCCAGATCGAAGGGGAGATGGACGTGCTGCAGATCGAGAAGCGCATCCGCGGTCGAGTGAAGCAGCAAATGGAGAAGTCGCAGCGCGAGTACTATCTGAATGAGCAGATGAAGGCGATTCAGAAGGAACTCGGCGACATGGAGGACGCACCGAACGAGGCCGAGGAACTCGCACGCAAGATCGACAAGGCGGGTATGCCCAAGGAGGCCAAGAAGAAGGCGCTCGCCGAGCTCAACAAGTTGAAGATGATGTCGCCAATGTCTGCCGAAGCCACGGTGGTTCGCAGCTACATCGACTGGCTGGTGAATGTACCTTGGAAAAAGCGAACCAAGGTCAGCCAGGATCTGAACGCGGCGGAAAAGGTCCTTAACGAGGATCATTATGGTCTGGAAGAGGTCAAGGAACGGATCCTGGAATACCTCGCGGTCCAGACCCGTGTGCGCAAGATGAAAGGGCCTATTCTGTGCCTGGTTGGGCCTCCGGGCGTTGGCAAAACGTCGTTGGGTCAGTCGATCGCCCGCGCGACCAACCGGAAATTCACGAGAATGGCGTTGGGCGGTGTTCGTGACGAAGCCGAGATCCGTGGCCATCGGCGTACCTATATCGGCTCTCTGCCGGGCAAGATCGTTCAGAACCTGTCCAAGGTTGGTGTGCGTAATCCGCTGTTTCTGATGGATGAAATCGACAAGATGGCGATGGATTTCCGGGGTGACCCGGCGTCCGCGCTGCTGGAAGTCCTGGATCCGGAGCAGAATCACACCTTCAGCGATCACTACCTCGAGGTGGATTT
>SLHN01000306.1 GCA_007136145.1 Thioalkalivibrio sp. | reverse complement strand
TACCATGAGGTGATCGCCTTCGTCGAGATGAATCTCCGGATCAACACTCTGTGGGTCTCCGTGCTGGCACGCCCGGGCCTCTGCCTCGAGATCCCCATGACGATCCAATCCGTGGTCCCCGAGGCTTTACTGATCGGCCAGCGCCTGGATCGCTAGGCGTCCCCGGGCGAATCACCCCGAACGCCATTATCGCCGGAATCGCTGGGAGGGCTCTGCTCATGCCTTCACGGAAAGGTGGCCACGCAAGTCGCGGCCCCCCGTGCCCCAGCACGTTCGGCTTGCTAAACTGATATTTTGCTATAGCATCAGCAGCCATGAAAGCGCGCACCGCAATCGTTCAACGGGATACCCTGGAGACCCGGATTCGAGTGGAACTGAATCTGGACGGCAACGGCAGTGGCAGGTTTGCCACCGGTTTGCCCTTTCTGGACCATATGCTGGACCAGGTCGCCCGCCATGGGGTTGTCGATCTGGACATTCAGGCGGACGGCGATCTGCACATCGATGCCCATCACACGGTAGAGGATATCGGCATCACCCTCGGGCAGGCGCTGTCCCAGGCCTTGGGTGACAAGAAGGGAATTCGCCGCTACGGGCATGCATACGTGCCGCTGGACGAGGCACTTGCCCGGGTGGTCATCGATTTTTCCGGTCGTCCGGGGCTCGAAATGCATGCCGACTTCAGACGCTCCCATATCGGTCAGTTCGATGTCGACCTGTTCCAGGAATTCTTCCAGGGTCTGGTCAACCATGCCCGCATGACCCTGCACATCGACAGTCTACGGGGGCACAATGCCCACCATGTTGCGGAAACGATTTTCAAGGCCTTTGGCCGCGCGCTGCGCATGGCGGCGGAACCGGATCCGCGCATGACCGACGTCATGCCATCCACCAAGGGCGCCCTGTAAGGCGAGCCGCGCAAGAGGGCGTTGCAAACATGCAAAGCGTCGCCGTCATTGACTACGGCATGGGAAACCTGCACTCGGTGGAGCGCGCGCTTCGGCATGAGGCGCCACCGGGCACGCATGTAGTGCTGACCAACGATCTCGCGGTGATTCGAGACGCCGACCGCCTGGTGTTTCCCGGACAGGGTGCGGCCGCCGACGCGATGCACGCGCTGCGAGCCCTTGGACTGCAAACGGCGTTGCCGGAACTCGCGGCGACCCGACCGTTTCTGGGCATGTGCCTGGGGCAGCAGATCCTGCTCGACTGGAGCGCGGAGAACGGCGGAGTTGATCTGCTGGGCGTGATCCCTGGCCGTGTCGAACGTTTCCCGGACCACGCGATCGACAATGAAGGCCACCGCCTGAAGGTTCCGCACATGGGATGGAATATGGTCCGGCAGGTGCGCGAGCATCCACTTTGGCACGGCCTGCCACAGGAATCATGGTTCTATTTCGTGCACAGCTATCGGGTGCGGCCGACGCAGGCAGAGAGTATCGTGGGCGAGACGGATTACGGAGATGCCTTTGCCTCGGTGATCGCACGGGACTCGATGTTCGCAATGCAATGTCACCCGGAAAAGAGCGCTGCCGACGGGCTGCGATTGTTGAACAACTTCCTGCGCTGGGACGGTGCCTGGCGATGACAAACTTTTTTCAGCGTGTCCATGTTGGAGTCGATGATGCTGGTCATACCCGCGATTGATCTCAAGGAAGGCAAATGCGTCCGCCTGCGCCAGGGACGCATGGACGAATCCACGGTATTCGGCGACGACCCGGTGGCCATGGCCGGGCGCTGGGTGGATGCCGGCGCCGAGCGCCTGCATATTGTCGACCTCGATGGCGCTTTCGCTGGCATTCCGAAAAACGCCGAAGTCATCCACTCCATCGCCGAGGCCTACCCTGACCTGCGCATTCAGGTCGGCGGCGGCATCCGCGACGATGATACGGTACAGGCGTACCTGGAAGCCGGGGTCGAATTCGTGATCATCGGCACCAAGGCAGTCAGCGCGCCCCACTTTGTCAATGACCTTTGCCTCGAATTCCCGGGCCGAATCATTGTCGGGCTTGACGCCCGTGACGGCAAGCTCGCGGTGGACGGCTGGTCGAAGCTCTCGCACCACGATGTGATTGACCTCGCGCAGCATTTCGAGAGCGATGGCGTAATGGCGATCGTCTATACCGACATCAGCCGTGACGGCATGATGCAGGGCGTGAACGTCGAAGCGACCGCTCGGCTGGCCAGCGGCGTCCGGATTCCAGTGATCGCCTCGGGCGGAGTCAGCTCGCTCGACGACATCAGACGCCTGCTCGAACACGAGGATGAAGGCATCGACGGCGTGATTGTCGGCCGGGCTCTTTACGAGGAGACGTTCACCCTGCAGGAAGCGATCGCACTGGCCGCGGGGCAGACCTGACCGATGCTAGCTCGCCGCGTCATCCCCTGCCTTGATGTCGACGCCGGCCGCGTGGTCAAGGGCGTGAACTTCGTCGGCATCCGCGATGCCGGGGACCCGGTGGAAGTGGCCCGTCGCTATGATGCGCAGGGCGCCGATGAGATTACCTTCCTCGATATTACCGCGAGCAGCGACGAGCGCGATACCATCGTGCATGTGGTGGAACAGGTCGCCGAGCAGGTCTTCATCCCGTTGACCGTCGGCGGTGGCATCCGCGAGGTCGCTGACATCCGTCGCCTGCTGAACGCAGGTGCTGACAAGGTTTCGATCAACACAGCCGCGGTAC
>SLHN01000251.1 GCA_007136145.1 Thioalkalivibrio sp. | reverse complement strand
CCCAACACGATCAGGCGCGGCCCAGGCTCCAGGCCATGGTAGCTGATGATCTTCAGAGCGGTGGGCGATCCTGCGGACAAGGGGCTGGATGACATGCGCGAACTCCGTGGTCGAGTGAATGTTCCCGGGAGGCTGCCCCCCGATTGCGGTATCCGGAGCGAGCGGGTTTCGGACACGCGGGCGGTGCCACGGCATGCTTCGGCACGTCTCAGGCAGTACACTGCGTATTCCGGGCCACCGCCCGCTCGCGACCGCGGCCACCCGAATACTGTTACCCTGTAACAAAAAATCCGTGTCAGACACTGGGCCAGAAACCGGAGACCTGAATATGCTCAAGGATATCGAAAATCTGCCCATGGGGAGCCGATTCCGGCGCGAAGAGATTCTCGAACGTCTGCAATTGAACGCTGACGGTCTGATTCCCGCGATCGCCCAGCAACACGATACCGGCGAGGTGCTGATGATGGCATGGATGAACGCCGAGGCACTGGAAGAGACACTGACCACGGGGCGTGTCTGCTACTTTTCCCGCTCGCGCGGGCGGCTTTGGCGCAAGGGCGAGAGCTCTGGCCAGATCCAGCGCTTGAAGGGACTGTACATCGACTGTGACGGCGACACCCTGCTGCTACGGGTCGATCAGACCGGCCCCGCCTGCCACACGGGTCGATCGAACTGCTTCTTTCTGCGTGTCGATGGGCACGAAGTGGTGATCACGGGCAACCCCTTGATCGATCCCCAAGCTCTCTATGGCAAGGAGCCGGCCGCTGCCGAACCGACCCCGGTGAATGAACTGAAATGAAAACGCTGTCTTTGCACAATACCCTCGGTGGCAAACTGGAACCCTTTGTCCCGGCCGATCCGCGGCGGGTGACGATGTATGTCTGCGGGCCGACCGTTTACAACTTCGTGCACATCGGCAACGGACGCCCTGTGGTCGTGTTCGACGTGCTGTTCCGGGTGTTGCGCGCGTTGTACGGCGCCGAACACGTGATCTATGCCCGCAACATCACCGACGTCGACGACAAGATCAACAAGGCCGCGGCCGACAACGGCGAGGACATCGGCGTCCTGACCGCGCGTTACACCGCCGCCTTTCACGAGGACGTCGCCCGGCTGGGCACGCTGCCCCCGACGCTGGAACCACGCGCCACCGAGCACATCGGGCAGATGATCGCGCTGATCGAGAGCCTGATCGCGCGCGGACACGCGTATGTCGCCGCCGACCACGCGCTCTACGACGTGCGTTCCTACCCGGAATACGGGCGTCTGTCCGGCCGCAGTCTCGACGACATGCGTGCCGGTGCCCGCGTCGAGGTTGCTGATTACAAGCGCGATCCGGCCGATTTCGTGCTCTGGAAACCGGCCCGACCGGGTGAACCGGCCTGGCCCAGCCCCTGGGGCCCCGGGCGCCCGGGCTGGCACCTCGAGTGCTCGGCGATGATCGAGACCCATCTCGGCGCGACGATCGACATCCACGGCGGAGGCCATGACCTGGTGTTCCCGCACCACGAGAACGAGATCGCGCAGGGCTGCGGCGCGCATGGCGTCGAGTACGCGCGCTACTGGGTGCACAATGGCCACGTGACCGTCGACGGCGAGAAGATGTCCAAGTCGCTGCGCAACTTCCGCCTGTTGCGCGACCTGCTGGAAGTGTACCCGGGCGAGGTTCTGCGCCTGGCACTGCTGGCCCGGCATTACCGGGCGCCGCTGAACTTCTCCGAGCGCGGGCTGGAACAGGCGCGCAACAGCCTGAACAGCCTGTACCGGGTGCTGCGGGATCACGCCGATACCACCGCCACCCCAGCCGATGTCCGTGACACGGCGGCATTCGCGGCGTTGCTCGACGATCTCAACACTCCCGGGGCAATCGCCGAACTGCACCGCCTGGCGGATGCGCTCGCCGCCGCGGATACACCGGACCAGGCCGCGCGTCGGAAGGCTGAACTGCTGGCCGCCGGCGACCTGCTCGGCCTTCTGCAACAGGATCCCATTGAATGGTTCCAGGGCGACACCGGTGATGGTGCGGCGACCGAATGGGTCGAGGAACGCATCGCCGAGCGGCAGGCCGCCCGCAAGGCACGGGACTTCGCACGCTCCGACGCGATCCGGGACGAACTCGCCGCCGCTGGAATCCAGCTCGAGGACACGGCCGAGGGAACGCGCTGGCATCGGGCGGAGGCCATGCCGACCGACCAAGTATGAACCGGAACACCACTTGCAGGCTATCCAGCGCACCGGCAGTAGCGGCGATTCCGGTGGCTCGGGACCATACAGTTGCGTGCACCGGGCCCGGGGCTTGCGGACGCCAGCCGCGACCGCAGTCCATACCAGGCTCGAGACGGAACTCCCCGAAACCCTTCAATGGACCCATCCGCTGGCTTTCCAGAGCCTTCCTGCGCATTCTCCCGGTCGCGATCGTGTTCTGGGTGGGTACAGCACAGGGACATCCGCATGCCTGGATCGACCTGCGTGCAAGCCTGGTCTTTGACGATGGCGGCGATCTGCTGGCGCTGCGTCAGGAATGGATTTTCGACCCTACATACAGCCACCTTCTTCTGGAAGATATGGACGCCTCGGAACCCGGCCAGGACCTGGATGAAGCGCTGGAAAAGATGGCCTCACGCATGCTTGATAGCCTGCGCGACTACGACTATTTCACTGAAATCAGTCGGAACGAAACACGCAT
>SLHN01000077.1 GCA_007136145.1 Thioalkalivibrio sp. | reverse complement strand
CCTGCAATGCCAACATCGAGTTCATGTAGTTGCCGTTGGCCTTCGCCTTGCACATGGTCACATTGACATGGTGGCGATTGTAGGACGAGGTCCGGATGCGGATGCCACGGGTCATGTTTTCCTCGCCCAGGTAGCTGCCCCAGGTCCAGGCCGCAACGATCACATGCACCTCAAGGTTATCGGCGCGCAGCCCCATGCCTTCAGCACCGTAAAAGCACATCGGTCGAATATAGGCCGTCTGCAAGCCATTCTCGCGCACCGCGGCAACCTGTGCCGCGCTTATCTCTTCTGGGCGGTAAGGCATTTTCATGCCCAGGATGCGCGCGGAATCGAACAGCCGCCGCGTGTGATCCTCGAGACGAAAAATGGCGGTGCCACCCTCGGTCTCGTAGGCGCGCACGCCTTCGAACACTCCCATCCCGTAGTGCAGCGTATGCGTCAACACATGGGTACGGGCATCGCGCCACGGCACCATTTTGCCATCCATCCAGATCACTCCGTCGCGATCCGCCATCGACATCGTCGGTCTCTCCTCAATCAGTATTCACGGTTTCCGCCGCACTGGTCGCGACATCCCCGAACAGTTCATCCCAGGCCGCCATCACCTGCGCCCGCAGTTTACGCAGATCCTCGGGCGGGTTACTCACTCGGGTGCCCGCACCAGCCAGGGTCAGCCGATGGATACGGTTGCGCATGTCCCGATACGCGTCGGCCAATGCCGTTCCGAGTTCCGGATTGATGACCCCCACTTCCCCGAGTACATCGAGGGTACGCACCTTGTCCGGCCAGGCACAAAGCTTCGGGTACTCACTGGCATTGGCCAAAACCCAGTATTGAACCATGAACTCGATATCAGTGATACCACCGCGGTCCCGTTTCAGGTCGAAAACCTGCGCATCGCGCGACGCGTGTTCCGCGAGCATCTTGCCGCGCATCTCCAACACCTCGGCACGCAGAGCCTGTCGATCACGGCGCCGACCAAGGATCCGCTGGCGCACCCCGGCGAAACTCTGCCCCACCTCCGGATCGCCCGCAACGAAGCGGGCGCGCACCAATGCTTGGTGCTCCCAGGTCCAGGCAGCACCTTCCTGGTAACGGGCAAAGGCATCCAGCCCACTCACCAACAGACCGGATGCCCCGCTCGGGCGCAGCCGCGTATCGACCTCGTACAGGCGCCCCGCCGGAGTAAACGCACCCAACAGGTGCACCACGCGCTGCGCCACGCGACCAAAGAATTCGGAGTTCTCGATCACGCGAGGGCCGGCCGTCCGTGCCGGCTCACCTTCGCTATCGTGCAGAAAGACGACGTCCAGATCCGACCCATAACCCAGCTCAAGTCCCCCGAGTTTGCCGTAGCCGATGATCGCGAACCGCGCGCGGCGGCGTTCGCTCCCCGACCCGCACCACGGTTCGCCATGGCGCTGGACCATCAGGTTCCATGACAGTTCCAGTACTTTCTGCAGCAGCACTTCAGCAAGCCATGTCAGGTGATCCGAAACCCGCATCAGCGGGAGGTGACCCATGATGTCGGCGGCGGCAACCCGCAAAGTCTGCACCTGTTTGTATTGGCGCAGGCGGTCCAGCATCTGTTCCTGGTCCTCCAGCGGGAACTGCGCAAGCTCGTGTTCCAGTTCTTCCTGGAGACCCTTTCGGCCCGGCGGGGCATAAAGTGCCCGGGGATCCAGCAATTCATCCAGCAACAGGGGGAATCGCGTAAGCTGATCGCTGATCCAGGAACTGGCCTCGCAGAGTTTCACCAGCTGTGACAGCGCGAGTGGGTTCTCGACCAGCAGGGAAAGGTAGACCGAGCGGCGCGCGATCGTCTTCACCAATTGCAGGGCACGCGGCAACACGGGATCGGGTTGATCGAGCTCGGCCAACGCACCGAGGAGCAACGGCATCAGGCGGTCCAGCCGCTGACGACCTGTCCCTGAAAGGGACCGGGTCACCGGACCTTTGCGCAAGGTTCGTATACCCTCATACGCGCTTGCAGGATCCGCGAAGCCCATATCCTCCAGCAGTTTCAGCGCCTCCTGCTCACCGAGGTGCTGCGACCAGAGCCTACCGAGCAGCCGTTGCCGACCGCCTCCCGGCAACTCGTTCCCTGTTTCGCCATCGTCACGCTGTGGCGCCGAAAACACCTGCTCGAACTGGGCGTGCACCCGCCGCTGTTCCCTGATCAACGCAGTCTCGAACTCAGCTTCACCCGGGTATCCCATTGCCAATGCGAGCCGGGTCCGGTCGAAGGTCTGCGCTGGCAACCGGTGCGTCTGCTGGTCGTTCTGCATCTGCAGACGGTTCTCCACCCGCCGCAGAAAGCGGTAGGCGTGCACGAGCTGCTCCACCGCATGCTCGGGCAACAGTTGCCGCTCCGCAAGAAGTTCGAGCACGCCCAGCAAGTCGCGGCGTTGCAGATCCCGATCACGACCGCCGCGAATCAACTGAAACACCTGGCCAACGAACTCGATCTCGCGAATACCGCCTTCACCATGTTTGACATCTTCGAAACGCTCGCGACGTACCGACTCCTCGTTGATCATGCGTTTCAATTCGCGCAGGTTGGCGAATGCTCCATAATCGAGATATCGACGGTAGATGAAGGGCTGCAGTTTCTCCATCAGCCGCCTTCCCGCGGCCGGTTCACCCGCCATGACCCGGGCCTTGATCAGCGCGTAACGCTCCCACTCGCGCCCATGCGCCTGGTAGTAGTCCTCCATGGCATCAAAGTGCATTACCAATGGCCCGGAGCTGCCGAAAGGCCGTAGCCGCATATCGACCCGGTAGCAGAAGCCCTCGGCGGTCGAATCGGCCAACGATGCAATCAACGACCGGCCCAGGCGTTGAAAGAACTCCTGGTTTTCAATGCTCCGATCGCCATCGGTGCTGCCCGGGCGCCAATAGGCGAAAATCAGATCGATGTCCGAGGAGAAATTGAGCTCCTCACCGCCCAGCTTGCCCATCCCAAGCACGATCAGCGACTGCGCCCGACCCTGGTCGTCGCGGGGCACCCCGAAACGCTGCTGGAACTGCCGCTCGAGCCAGCCCAACGCGCCTTGCACGAGGATATCCGCAAGCCGGGTAAGGTCGTGCATGACCTCGTCGAGGCCAGCCAGCCCCGAGAGGTCGCGCCAGGCGATCCGGATCATCTCTCGATGACGCAGCTCCCGAAGACAGGCTTTCAGGTCAGCGTCATCGGTGATGCCACTTAGACGCTCGGCCAACCAGGCCCGGACTTCCTGATCAGAACGCGCTGGCATCGCCCCACTGGCATCCAGCGCGTCAAGCACGTACTCGGGGTGGCGCGCGGCCATCTGCGCAACATAATCGCTGCACAGGAAAACCAGGGCCGCTCCCGGAACACTCGCGGGTGGATCGGAAATCCGGGTGAAAAAGTCATCCAGCGATGCGCGCGCACGCTCGCGCATCGCAGCGGGAAGCGAGTCGATAGCCTTTGCATGGGTCAAGTCCATCAGGTAAGACTACCAGCCCGAATCATACCGGGTGAACAAAGACCACACTGCCCTCTGCGCCGCCGCGTTGCCCTTGACTACAGTTCACCAGTGAATAACAATGGTTCTTGTTCGCCCTCTGCGAACCAACCTCATTCAGGAGCCAGACGTCATGTTTCATCAGCGTTTCAAAATCCTCGCGATCACCATCATCGGTGCCGCACTGAGCCTGCCCGTGGTGGCCAGCGCCGATGGTGAGGTCAACCTCTACTCGGCTCGGCAGGAAAACCTGATCAAGCCCCTTCTCGACGATTTCACCCGGGATACCGGTATCAGCGTCAGACTGCTGACCGGCCGCGCGAACGAGCTGCTGCAACGCCTGCAACTCGAGGGGCGAAACTCCCCGGCCGATGTGCTGATCACGGTCGACGCCGGAAACCTGCACCAGGCCAAGGAGGCTGGAGTCCTCTCAGCGATCGAATCCGATGTTCTCATTGAGCGGATACCCGAGAATTTCCGTGATGTCGACGGTCAATGGTTTGGGCTTTCGTTGCGTGCCCGCCCCATCATGTATCACAAGGACAAGGTCGATCCCACCGAACTATCCACCTACGAAGCGCTGACTGATCCGAAATGGCGCGGTCGCATCTGTATCCGTTCCTCCTCGAACGTTTACAACCAATCCATCGTTGCGGCAATGATTGCAAGCGAAGGCTCCGAGGCTGCCAGCCAGTGGGCGCAAGGTCTGGTAGCCAACCTGGCACGGCCGCCGCAGGGCGGGGACCGGGATCAGATTCGCGCTGCCGCCGCCGGCGTATGTGATGTCGCGATCGCCAACACTTATTACATCGGCGGCATGTTGGCCGGCGACGACGCAACTCAGCGTGAGGCAGCCGAACAACTCGGCGTATTCTTCCCGAACCAGGAAGACCGGGGCACCCACGTCAATATCAGTGGCGCCGGTGTCACTGCGCATGCCCCGAATCGCGAAAACGCAATTCGCCTGATCGAATACCTGACGGGCGAGGAGGCGCAGCGTTGGTACGCGGAGGCCAACCAGGAGTACCCGGTACGGCCTGACGTGCCCGCCAGCGACATTCTGCGTTCCTTCGGTGATTTCAAGGCGGACAGCCTGAACCTGTCCCTCCTCGGTGAGCACAACGCCGAGGCGGTTCGCATCATGGACCGTGCGGGTTGGCGTTAAGGCGATTTCTGTCAAAAAAGATACCTTCTCTTGCTGGTCTTTTCGTCCGGCAACCGCCTAAAGCCAGTGGCATGAATCTCGGGGCGCGTGCCGGCAGGAAGCCGGACGCGTCCCCATCAGGCTGGCAACCGGGATGTCATTCGGAATAAGAACGTTTACTATTCGCGGCAATGGACATTCCCACCCCAACAGTACCTGGACCGATACGCGCCTCCCGGCGTCTTCGTGTGTCGCGTCCGAGTCTCTGGCAGATCACGTCGGTCACCGTGGCCGTCATTCTGGCCCTGCCGGTGCTGGTGATCTTCGCCCATGTCTTCCTGCCCGCGGGCGAAGTCTGGCAGCATCTGCGCGAGACCATGCTGGGCGAGTACGTCACGAATTCGCTGCTGTTGCTTTTTGGTGTCGGGGTGGGCGTGCTGGTAATCGGCATCCCAGTGGCCTGGCTGGTCAGTGTCTGCGAGTTCCCCGGGCGACGCGTTTTTCAGTGGGCACTGATGCTGCCGCTGGCGATGCCCGCCTACATCATCGCCTACACCTATACCGGGATGCTCGACTTCACCGGGCCGGTGCAGGTGCTGATTCGCGACCTGACCGGGCTTGGCTATGGTCAGTACTGGTTCCCGGAAGTCCGCTCGCTGACCGGGGCGATGCTGATGCTGACCCTGGTGCTGTATCCCTATGTCTATCTGCTCACACGCGCTGCGTTCCTTGAACAGTCGGTATGCGTGCTCGAGGTCTCGCGGACACTGGGCAGCGGCCCATACTCGGGTTTCTTCCGGGTCGCCCTGCCGCTGGCCCGCCCGGCGGTGATCGCGGGACTGACACTGGCACTCATGGAGGTCCTCGCCGATTACGGAACCGTGGCTTACTTCGGGATTCCGACCTTCACCACTGGCATCTTCCGAACCTGGTACGGTCTCGCTGATCCAGGCGCGGCTGCCCAACTTGCCGCCGTGCTCCTGAGTTTCGTCTTCGTGCTGATTCTGCTTGAGCGCTGGTCGCGGATGCGCGCCCGATTCCATCACACCAGCTCGCGCTATTCGAACCTTCCGCGCTACCAGCTCCGAGGCTGGAAGGCCA
This sequence comes from Thioalkalivibrio sp., assembly GCA_007136145.1. Lineage (GTDB taxonomy): Bacteria > Pseudomonadota > Gammaproteobacteria > Ectothiorhodospirales > Ectothiorhodospiraceae > Thioalkalivibrio. The sequence goes on along the minus strand of SLHN01000077.1, from coordinate 25,001 downwards.
CCGCCGCGGTGGTCGCCTGTCTGCTTCCGATACTTCTTGGTTTTCTGATTCCCGCGATCCAGTTGTCGATCTGGGCCGCTCGAACCACCAGCCACTGGGTCAATCCCGCGTTCGCCCAACTGGTATTCAACACTTTCTACCTCGCCGCGCTGGCGGCCGTGATCGCGGTCGCACTGGCGCTGATTCTCGCTTATGCACGGCGCATGCAGGGCGGCATCATCACCGGCATCGCGGTACGCGTGGCGGGTCTCGGCTACGCAGTGCCGGGTACGGTGATCGCCATTGGCGTGATGCTGCCGTTCGCATGGTTTGACAACACCCTGGATTCCTTCATGCGCGACCGTTTCGACATGTCCACGGGGCTGCTCTTGTCAGGAACGCTCGTGGCGTTGTTGTTTGCATATGCGGTAAGGTTTCTCGCGGTTTCATTGCAAACGGTCGAAGCCGGGCTGGGCAAGATCAAACCGAGTATGGATGATGCCTCCCGTTCGCTGGGAATGCGCCCGCTGGCAACGCTGACCCGGGTCCACCTGCCAATCATGCGGGGCACATTACTGACGGCCCTGCTGTTGGTGTTCGTGGATGTTCTGAAGGAATTGCCGGCAACCCTCATATTGCGACCCTTCGATTTCAACACCCTGGCCGTACGCGCCTTCGAACTGGCTGGGGACGAACGGTTGGCCGAGTCCTCCAGCGCCGCGCTCGCGATCGTGCTCGTCGGGCTGCTTCCGGTTATCCTGCTCAGCCTGACCATTGAGCGATCCCGGCCAGGCCAGCGGCAGCGGATGCAGAACCGGGGCGAACCCCGCGCAACCGAACCCCTGGCCGTACCGGCCGGCACCCAGACAGCATGACAACGAACAAGGCGGACCCCCCTTACGCGGCAGAAGTCGTGCTCGACGACGTTGACGTCGGTTACTCCGGCCAACGCGTGGTGCACGCGATCTCGCTGGAGCTCCCACGCGGCCAGATCGGCTGCCTGCTCGGGCCTTCCGGCTGCGGCAAAACCACCCTACTCCGGGCAATCGCGGGCTTTGAGGGGGTGATGCGTGGCGAGATCCGCCTGAACGACGAGACAGTCAGCCGACCGGGCTACACGCTGGCACCCGAGAAACGGAACGTAGGCATGGTGTTCCAGGATTTCGCGCTGTTTCCCCATTTGGATGTCGCCGGCAATATCGCCTTCGGGATCCGCCGTTGGGGCCGCGGCGACCGGGAGCGGCGAGTCAAGGAATTGCTGCGCCTGATCGGCCTCTCCGGTTATGAGCGCGCATACCCACACGCACTCTCGGGTGGCCAGCAACAACGCATCGCACTGGCACGCGCCCTGGCGCCCAAGCCCCAGTTGCTCTTGTTGGACGAACCGTTTTCCAGCATGGACATCGAGCTGCGCACCGATCTCGCGCGTGAGGTCCGCGCAATTCTGCGGACCGAGGGTACGACCGGGATCCTGGTCACCCACGACCAGAACGAGGCCTTCGCTTTCGCTGATTGCATCGCGGTGCTGAACAACGGTCGCCTGTGCCAGTGGGATACCGCGTATCATCTATACCACAAGCCATCGGATCGTTTCGTCGCGGACTTTGTGGGCGAAGGGACCATTATCCCTGGACGGGTCTGCGAAAATGACTGCGTCGAGACCGCATTGGGCAAGATCCACGGAGGACTTTCCAGCCGGTTCGTTCCAGGCACCTCGGTCGACGTGCTGGTGCGGCCGGATGATGTCAAACTCGACAACGACCAAGGTGATATCCATGCCGAGGTGACCGCCAAGGCCTTCCGTGGCGCCGACTTCCTTTACACGCTCCGGCTTCGGGATGGCACCGAGGTTGTCTGCGTCACCCCCAGCCACGACAACTTCATCGTCTCGGACCACGTGCGATTGCGTCTGAACTTCTCCCATCTGGTGGTCTTCCCCAGGGGCGACAGTGGAACCGCACGGCACTGAACCGTTGCCACCGGAATCTCTTTCAGGAAACCAAAGGCTGGTCGGCTGGCGCGAGTGGCTCGCGCTACCCGAACTCGGGATCCGACGCCTGCAGTGCAAGATCGATACCGGCGCCCGTACATCCGCGCTGCATGCGCTCGATCTCCAGCCCTTCCGGCAAGGTGGACTGGCGCGGATTCGTTTTCGTCTGTATCCCCTGCACGGCAACGAAAGGACCTCGATTGCCTGCACCGCGACAATCAGCGACCTGCGACAGATACGCAGCTCGAACGGTCAACGCGAACGTCGCTACGTAATCGTGACCCCGATGATTCTTGGAGCAGCGCATCAGGAGATCGAGATTACGCTGGCCGATCGCGGCCCGATGCGCTTTGGCATGCTGCTGGGTCGACAATCCCTGATTGACGGTGGCTGGCGGGTGGATCCGGCCCGGGCTTTTGTGAATGGCCGCCCAATTGCCAATGCAAGCCCATAAACCTGAACCAACGGGCTGTGCTGAAGGAACCTACACCGATCGAACCTTCAGGAGCCAAGGCCGGTCAGGGTATGATGTGGGCACTCACGTCATCCTCCGCGAGGCATCACGCATTACCACCATTGAAACCGCCCCCTCCGGGCCGTGCGCCACCAGCGCTACCGACCAGGGCAGTTTGCGATAAAAAACCGTGGTTGTCAGCGTGACCGCGCGACGCTGTCCTGTTCCGACTCTCACCAAGGCTTTGCATGGCGCATTCCGACTCCGATTGCCGAATTACGCAGCCGCTGACTCGACCGTTCTTCCCTGTTCTGGCGATACTGCTACTCGGCCTGCTGCCTTCCTGGAGTAACGCCGAAGAAACTCCGCAGATCAGGATCGAGGGCGGGACCCCGGAACTGCGCCAGAACATCCGGGCGTTCGTGCCGATGACTCGGCATGACTGCGACCTCCCTGCGTTCCGGGAACGTAACATCGTGGGCAGCACCAGGGAACGGGTACGTCAGGCTCTGAGCGCATTGGGCCATTACCAGCCCGAGATCGCCCTGGAGATCGCCCGGACGGAGACCTGCTGGAGTCTCGTCGTGACCTTCGACCCGGGGCCAGTCGTCCGTATTTCGGAGATCGATGTTCGAGTATCCGGAGAGGGCGAAAATGATCCGTCGTTCGTTTCCCTGACGTCGGATCCGGGCATCGCAGTCGGTGACGCGCTACGCCACGATGCCTATGACAGCCTGCGCACCCGTCTGGTCCGCGTCGCCGCGGATCGCGGCTATTTCGACGCCGAGCTGACCGAAAGCCAGCTGTTGGTCGACCCAGACAGAAACACGGCAAGGATCAGCCTGCATCTGTACAGCGGCCTTCGTTATCGTCTCGGCGAGGTCACGCTGGAACAGGACATTCTGCGCGATGACTTCGTCGCCAGACTCGTTCCTTTCGAGCGCGGGGCTCCCTACAGCTCCAGCCATTTGATCCGACTGCAGCGCAATCTCAGCGATAGTGGCTACTTTCAGTCGGTTCGCGTACGTCCGCGTCTCGATGACGCTGTGGATGGAGAGGTTCCGATTCTGGCCGAGGTCGAGCCGCGCAAGCGCACCGCGTATGAGGCCCGCCTGGGATTCTCCACCGATCTGGGTCCGCGGGTCGGCCTGGTCTTGGACCGCCGCTATGCGAACCAGCGCGGTCACCGTTACAATGCCGAACTTGAGGCCTCGCAGAAACGTTCGGGGATCAGCTTCAGTTATGATATTCCGCTCGCCGATCCACTGAGCGACAATCTCAGCCTCATTGCCTCGTACCGTAGCGAGGATACCGGCACCAGCGACTCGGAACGCTTCCAGCTCGGTGCGAGCCGGGTCAAGCGGCACCCTTCGGGATGGCAAACCGCGCAAGGCATCCGCTACGAACGCGAGCGGTTCACGGTAGGTAATGCAACCGACACGACAGACCTCCTGATTCCTTCCTACCGCATCAGCCGCACAGAATCAGACGACCCCCTGTTCCCAACCAATGGCTATCGGCTGGAATGGCTGGCCCAGGCGGCTTCCGAGAACCTGGGGTCGAGCGTGACCTTCCTGCAGACACGCGCCAACGCCAAGTTCATCACCGGGCTGGGGCCGGGACGAATGATTCTCCGCGGCGAGGCCGGACTCACCGGAGGCGCCCAGGTCCGCGAACTGCCGAGCTCGCTGCGGTTCTTTGCCGGAGGCGACACCAGCGTGCGTGGCTTCGGTTTCCGGCAATTGGGTCCAAGAGACAAGGAGGGAAACGCGATTGGTGGTCGTCATCTATTGGTGGGCAGCGCCGAGTACGAACATCCGATCGGGCAGGGTCCCTGGGGCGTCGCGGTATTCATCGACGCCGGTGATGCGTTCAACCATTTCGGTGACTACGACCTGAAGGCAGGGGTCGGAGCTGGCATCCGTTGGCGTTCACCGGTCGGCCCGATCCGCGTCGACCTTGCCCATGCACCCGATTCCAAGGACCGTTTCCGGATCCACTTCACGATGGGGCCGGACCTTTGAAACGCATGTTACGGATCCTGGCAGGCACCGTTGGGTGGATCCTGATCCTGCTCCTTCTGCTTCTGGCTGGCGCCGTCACGCTGATCGTGACGGAAGAGGGTACCCGTTGGCTATTCGCCCAGGCCGAGAAGTACGCTCCGGTCGGGTTGCAGGTCGACGCGGTGGATGGAACTCTGTTCCGGGGTCTGTCACTGACCGGAATCCACGTTCACGCCGAAGATACCCGAGTGACGCTCGACTCGACCCGGATCGAGTTGGATGGGTTGGCGCTGCTGAAACTCACTCTGCGGATCCCCGACCTGAGCATGGTCGGCGTGACGGTGGATCTGCCCGAAGCCGACCCGACGCCAACGGAGACCACACCAAGCCCCGAGCTTCCGGAAACAATCAAGTTGCCGCTGAGGGTGCTGCTCGAGCGTTTCAGCCTGACGGATCTGCATCTTCGGCAAGCGGGTGAGACGCTGTTCGAAATGGATCGGCTAGCGCTCCGTTTCGAGGCCGACCAGGAAGCCTTTCGTGTCGTCGATCTGCAATTGGTGCTACCCGAAATCGAGGCCAAGCTGAATCTCGAACTGGAGCCGCATGGCTACTACCCGCTCAGGGTCAACGGTCAATGGCGTTTCGCGTTGCCCGAGGAACTGGCGCAAGGTCTGAGCACGACCCATGCCGAGGGCGAGATCACGCTGGAAGGCGAGTTGCAGGGGCAGCTTCGGCTTCGACACGCGCTGAGGGCAGCAGTGGAATTGGACACGCAGGTGACCATCGAGGGTCTGTTCGAAACCCCGTATGCCCTTGTGGACAACCATTGGGCAACCTTCGACTACCAACTTGCCCCGGACAATATCGCCTCGATCCGGCCCGGCAGCCTTCACGTCGAGGGCACCCTGGAGGAATGGGCTGCACGGTTCGAGGCGGGAGCCGTGTCGACCGGAATACCCGAGTTCAGGTTGCTTGCGGGGCTCAGTGGCTCCGCGGACCAAGTCGAGATCGAGCAGCTCAACGTGATCAGCGAAGCCGGCAACGTGGACATCCGGGGACAGGCAGGCTTCGGCGAGGCCGTGAGCTGGGATCTGCAGGCCGGACTCCGTGATCTTTCCACATTGGCCCTGGGACTTGATCTTGCCGCCGACATCGACACCCTGCTGGTGACCAGTACTGGCAACCTCCCCTACCCCGTGAGCGGCAATCTTGAGGAAGTACTCCGGGTTTTGACCGCGGGCGTCGAGATTCGGGAATTGAGCGCCCGCGTCGAGGATCAGGAACTGCGGGGCTCCGGCCGGGGGTATGTGCGCAACGGCGGGGCGCGTATCGAGGATCTGATCGTGCACCTTGGGCCTCGGGGGGTGCTCCGGATCGAGGGTGAGGCGGATCTGGCCACCGAGACTCCGTTCCGGCTGACCCTCGCGGCCGATACCATGGATCTCGACTTCCTGGCCCCCGGGAGACAGCTTGCGCTGGATCGACTTCGGCTTGCAACCGACGGCCAGCTGAACCTGGAGTCCGGAGCGCTAACAGCGAAGGTCGATCTTTCCGAACTGGCGACCCGGCTCGACGGGCAACCCGTTTCCGCACGCGCTGGCCTGGCGCTCACCGAAACGCGGGCCGATATCCGGAGCCTCGATATCTTCCTGCCCGCTGACGGACATCTCTCGGCGACTGGTGGTGTGATCTACGGAGCAGGGATTGAATGGAACCTTGGCGTTTCCGGCAGGGATATCGATCCGGGAGTATTCCTGCCGGATCTCGCGGGCAGTCTGGCGATGGAATTGCGAACCCGCGGTTCAGTGCCGGCGGACGGAATACTGAATGCCGAAGTGGATCTGCGCGAACTGCGGGGGGAACTGCGAGGCCAGCCGGTCGACGGCGTCGGGGCCATCGTCATTGCCGGCCACCGGATCGAGATCAACCGCCTCGATCTGAGCATGGGGGCCAACCACCTGCATGCCCTTGGCAGCATCGATGAGATCCTGGCTCTCGACCTGTCCCTGGACGCACCGGAACTCGACCGGATCCTTCCCGCGCTTGCCGGCCGGATCGGATTGGAGGCTAGCCTGAGCGGAACGATGGATAGTCCCAGGATCAAGGCAACCGGGCATGGGTCGGGACTGCGTTACCAGGATCTCGCGCTTGACGATCTGCATCTCGGACTGAATGCAGGAATCGATCCGGAAGCGCCCGCGGAACTGACACTGCGCCTGGCAGGCATTCAGGCCGGCTCGGAGCGAATCGACGAGATCCATGTCGACGCTCAAGGGCAGGCCTCGGCACACCGTCTGACCCTCACCGCCAACGCTGTCGATTTCGGCCGCCTGAGCCTGTCTGCGACCGGGAGTTACGAACTGGAGCGGATGCGCTGGAATGGTCGGCTCGAAAACCTGGATCTCGAACAGCCGCTGGCTGGTGACTGGTCCTTGCGTCAACCAGTACCCGTCAGCGCCAGCCCCGATCAGGCCACACTCGCCGATCTCTGCCTGGTTCGGGAGCAGTCCCGCCTCTGCATGGAAGGCGACTGGAATCAGAGATCAGGGAGTCGGGCACGTGCTTCCGTCGAGGCTCTGGACCTTGCATGGCTGGAACCAATGCTGCCCCCGGGTACGGTCATCGAAGGCACGTTGAGCGCCGATTTCCAGATGTCGCTGGACGCTGCCGAACTCCTGCGAGCTGAGTTGAACGTAGCACCCGCTTCCGGCGCGCTTCGGTTCGAACTGGGCGATGGCACTCCGCAGCGTTTCCCCTACAGTGACTTGCGGCTGATGGCGCGCGTCGACGATCGATCCGTGAACGCCGAACTTGGCCTTTCCTTCCTGGAAGAGGGCGAAGCAACAGCGTCCCTGCGCCTGGCACCGGAAGGTGGCAGCTACCGGATTGATGGCGAGATTCGCGCCGGTCTCGACAACCTGGCTTGGGTGGGCGCCTTTTCGCCGGAGATCCAGGACGTACGCGGACGCCTTCGGGCCGATTTACTACTCGGCGGGCTACTCGATGCACCACTGATAGAAGGCGGCATACGGCTCGAAGAAGCCGGCACAACCCTTCCCGAGGCCGGAATCCAGCTCGGGGTACCCCTTCTGGAAGCGACCGTGGTATCGACCGAGGAAATGCACCTAACCGGAGAGCTCCGCTCCGGCGGCGAATCGCTTCGGATCGAGGGGCAGGTCGGGTTCGCGGAACAGGCCCCCCGGGCCGAGATCCGGGTCCGTGGCGAGCGTTTCCTGGCCGTGGATCGCCCCGATATCCAGGCCCGGATCAGCCCGGACCTGACGGTGACCCTCCGGCCCGAGTTGCTCACGGTTCGCGGCGAAGTGCGGGTACCGTCGGCCCTGATCCGCCCTCCAGATCTGCCCCCGGGTTCCGTTTCGGTTTCCCGCGACGAGGTCGTTCTGGGTGAAGAAGTGGACACGGCGCCAGCAATGCCGATGGATATCCGCGTACGCATCATTCTCGGTGAGGACGTAAGGTTCGATGGTTTCGATCTGGTGGCACGTTTTTCCGGTGATCTGGACCTGGTCGATCAACCCGGACGACCACTGCAGTTATTCGGCGACATCGAGATTCCCGAGGGACGCTACAAGGCCTACGGCCAGGACTTGCAGCTGGATCGGGGGCGGATCACGTTCCAGGGACCAGTCGAGAGCCCGGCACTGGATCTCCGGGCAGTGCGGCGCGTACGTGCATACGACGTCGTGGTGGGCGTCGATATTGGCGGCACTCCCGACGCACTTCGCTCGCGGATGTATTCCGAACCTCCAATGGATGATACCGAGGCGATGGCGTTTCTTCTGACTGGACGGCCTTTGTCCGGTGCGTCGGAATCGGAGGGAAATCTGATTGCCGGCGCCGCGACCGCGTGGGGCCTGGAACAGGCGGGATTGATCACTCAACGGCTGGGCAGCGAACTGGGATTGGACGTTGGACTGGACACGGATTCCGGACTCGATCAGAGCGCATTGACCATCGGCAAATATCTTTCGCCGCGGCTGCTGCTGCGTTACAGCGTCGGCCTGTTCGACGACAGTTACAAGGTGCTGCTCCGTTACGAGCTCACGCGCTCGCTGAGTGTGGAAACCAGCTCGGGCGCCGCAGGCCAGGGTATTGACCTGATCTATCGCATCGAACGCTGACGCCCCTGACTTTCACGTTGACGAACTACCAGCCGGGGCACACCGCTGCATTTGACGTCCTGGGTGTTGCAAATGCAGCAGCACCGGCTTTCAAGTGCGCGGGAATGGCCTGCGGTAACCTGACCCGTGAGCCTGGCACGATGTATGCGTCGTCATTCTCGAACCCATCCTGGAACAACCGACCGTGGCATCCCGATCAACCCGACCCCAACCGCGACGCCGCATGGGCAATCGCGCCCTGGCGCTGTTGCTAATGGGCGGACTGCTGGTGACCTCGGTCCTGTTGCATGCGGCACTTACCCAAATCGACGCACAAGAACGTCTTCGGGATACGAGGGAACTGGCACGCGAATGGGCACTAACCGACCTCGCATTGTTCACCGAGGCCCGTCATGCAAGGCATCCGGCCATGACCGATCGCTTCTCCGCATTCCAGAACCATCCAATGGCGCTCGAACACTTTCCGACCGGTGCCCTGATCCGACCACCCCCGCATCTGCATGAATGACTTCCGCGGCATGCTGGAACGGCAGCGTTACATGGTCGACTACGCGGTATCCTCGATGGCCCGGCGCAAGGGCCGCAACACCGGGCTGTTCATCGTCTACGGGGCGATGGTCTTCCTGCTGGCGTCGGTCCTGTTCTACACCAGCGCGCTGCAACACGAGGCCGGGGTGCTGCTTGCCGAAGCCCCGGAAATCGTCGTGCAACGCATGGTCGCTGGCCGCCATGACCTGATCCCGACGGACCACGCGGAGGCACTACGCGGAATCCGTGGCGTTCGGGAAGTCCGCGGCCGGCTCTGGGGCTACCATTATGATCCGGTGGTCCGGGCCAATTACACGCTGCTGGTGCCACCGGAAGGCGGGATCGCGCCGGGCACCGCGGTGATCGGGCCGGCCCTGGCGCGTGCCCGGGGTGCCGGCATGGGTGACGCACTGGGGCTCCGGGGTCACGATGGAAACGTTTTTAGCTTCCGCATCGTGACAGTGCTCCCACAGGAATCGGCGCTGGCCAGCGCCGATCTCCTGCTGGTTGCCGAGACCGACTTCCGCGAGCTGTTCGGTATTCCTACCGGCAGGTACACCGACCTCACCCTGCGCGTGCCGAATCCGCGCGAAGTACAAACGGTCGCGACCAAGGTGCTGGAGGCGTTGCCGGACAGCCGCGTCATTCTGCGCGAGGAAATGCTGCGTACCTACGATGCAGTCTTCGATTGGCGCTCGACACTGATCCTGCTGCCGCTGTCGGGCGCCCTGTTCGCATTCGCGATCCTCGCCTGGGAAAGGGCCTCGGGACTGTCCGCAGACGAACGCCGGGAAATCGGAATCCTGAAGGCGGTCGGCTGGGAAACAGGCGATGTGCTGCGGGTGAAACTGTGGGAAAGCGGACTGCTGTCGCTGTCGGCCTTCGTGTTCGGCACCACTGCAGCCTACTGGCATGTGTTCGGCCTCTCGGCGCCGCTGCTGGCGCCTGTGATGCAGGGCTGGTCGGTACTGTATCCGGACTTCGCGCTGACCCCAATGGTCGACGGCAGCCAGATGCTCGCGCTGTTCTTCCTGACCGTATTCCCCTATCTCGCGGCCACGCTGATCCCGGTCTGGCGGGCGGCGGTCACCGACCCCGACGAGGTGATGAGGTAATGAGGTAATGAGGTAATGAGGTGACCGGTCATGTCGAACTGCGCGGAGTCCGCAAGGCTTTCAACGAGGGCCGGCCCAACCGCTTCTGGGCGGTGAATGGCATCGACCTGGCCCTGCCCGCCGGTGGCGTCACGGTGCTGTCCGGACCGAGCGGTTCTGGCAAGACCACGCTGCTGACCCTGATCGGCTGCCTGGGCCGCCCCACCGAGGGCCGGGTGCATCTGGACGGGACGGAAATCTCGGGCTTGCCGGAGCCGTTCCGGGCAGCATTGCGCCGGCAGACCTTCGGCTTCGTTTTCCAGCGATTCAACCTGGTGCAAGGGCTGTCAGTATTCGACAACGTGATGCTGCCGGCCTACCCGATCGGCACTCCCTACCGAAGCTTGCGTGATCGCGCCCTCGACCTGCTCCAGGGATTCGGCCTTGGCCACCGTGTCGATGCCCGCATCGAGTCGCTCTCCGGTGGCGAGGCGCAGCGCACGGCGCTCGCTCGGGCGCTGATCAATGACCCACCCGTCCTGATCGCCGACGAACCCACGGCGAACCTCGACTCGGAACTCTCCCTGGCGTTCCTGGAGATCGTCTCTGGACTGCGAAGAGAAGGGCGCACACTGCTGCTGAGCAGTCACGACCCATTGGTGCGGGACGCAGCAGTGGTCGACCGGGTCGTAGAGCTCCGCGATGGCCGTTTGGTCGGGGACCAACGACGCAGCGAGGACTCCCGCTAATGGCCCAGGCCCCGGTCCTCGCTCTATTCCTGGCCGACCTGCTGAGCTTGTTGCTGCTGTTGCCGGCCGGGCTGTTCGCACTGCAGATCCTGCGTCACTGGAATCCGGCCAGTGGGCGGGCCTTGCAACTGCGTCTGGAGAAACGCACGCATCTGATCGGCACAGTGCTTGGATTGGTATTCCTGGCACAGTTGCTGATTCTGCCCCTGTTCGTGCACACCGCAGACCGGATGGCACTGCAGATCGTCGGCGCGATGTGCGCGGTGGGATCGCTGAGCGCAAACGAGTGGGGGTTTCCGGCACTGTTGCTGCGAATCACGCTGTTTTTCCTGGCCGCTGCGTGGCTCGTACTGCAACGGATGGACACCCGGGCGCCGGACTACCCGCTGACCCGGGTGAAGTATGCGCTGCTGCTGGTCATCCTGCCGCTGACCTTCGCCGCCGCAGCGACCCAGGCGGCCTACTTCCTGCGCCTGGACCCGGACGTGATCACTTCCTGCTGCGGCAGCCTGTTCAGCCAGGAAGCTGAGTCAGTGGCCGCGCACATGGCGGGACTCCCGGTCCTGCCAACGATGATCGCATTGTACGCGACGCTCGGACTCACACTGGTCGCCGCGGGGATCTACCTGCGCTGGCGTCGCGGCCTGCTGCTGTTCGGGATACTCGCCACGCTGAGCTTCCCGGTCGCGATCGCTGCCATTGTCGCCTTCGTGTCGCTGTACGTGTACGAACATCCACTGCATCACTGTCCGTTCTGCCTGCTGCAGCCTGAGTACGGTCGCATCGGCTACGCACTGTACCTGCCGCTATTCGGCGCCACCGCCCTCGGTATCGGCCTCGCGCTGACCTCGGCATTCGGCCAACGCGAAAGCCTGCGTGGCGTACTTGCAAGAACCGCACCCGCGCTTGTGATCACCGCCGCAACGGGACTTGCCCTCTTCGCTCTGCTGACGGCCTGGATCACCTGGCAGTCCAACCTGATCCTGCTCGGCTACTGAAACCATGCATCCACAGGCAATCATCCTTGCCCATCTCGTACTCCTCGCGCTCCTCGCGGGCTGCGGCAGCGAACGGACAACCGTCGCCAACGAGGGGCCGGCGCCCCCGTTCGAACTGGAGCTGCTCGCGGGTGGCACGGTCGTGCTGGACGAACTCCACGGCCAGGTCGTCGCGCTGCGCTTCTGGGCCGACTGGTGCCCGTTCTGCCGGCGCGAAATGCGCGAACTGGAACCGGTGTACCAGCAACTCCGCGAACAAGGCCTGGAGATCCTCGCGGTAAACGTCGGCCAGGACCGCGGCCGCGTCGAGCGCTTCGTCGACCGTGTCCATTACACCTACCCCACGCTGCTCGACCCCGACTCCGCCATCGCCCGCCGCTACGGCGTGATCGCCATCCCCGTCACCTTCTTCATCGACCGCGAAGGCATCGTCCGCGGCCGCATCCTCGGCGAATCCGATCCCGCCACCTTCGAACGCATGGCCGGGCCACTACTCGACCTCGCTGACACGTCAGAAGGGATCACTTCCGACACCGGGCGGCAAGGGCAACGCTGATGCAGCCCGAGTACACCTGGGCGATCGCGTTTCTGGCCGGGCTGCTGGGCAGCGGCCACTGCGTGGGCATGTGCGGGGGGCTGGTTTCGGCCTTTTTCCTCAAGATGGGCCGCCACTCCAGAAACCCGATGACTTACCTGACCTACCACAGCGCACGTGTCACCGTCTACGTATTCGCCGGTGCCGCGGCGGGCGCGGTTGGGCTGCTGATCTCCGCGGGTGCGCTGGGTGCCGCACAGGGTGTGTTGATGATCGTCGCCGGAATCGTCGTGATCCTTCTCGGCCTCGACATCCTCGGGATCGGCCCGCTACGCCGGCTAGGGATATCTGTTCTTCCCTCGGGACTGCTGAATCATGCACTGCGCACCGCGGACCGCCGCGGCCCGGTCGCCGGAGCGTGGATCGGCGGCACGATCAACGGCTTCATGCCGTGTTCCCTGACTCTGGCGGTGGCGGTACAGGCCACCACCGCTGGCGGGGCCGTACCGGGTGCCGCGCTGATGCTGGCCTTCGGCTTGGGGACACTGCCCTCGATGCTGACCCTGAGCTACGTGGTCGGACGACTCGGTTGCAAGGTGCGCGGGCGTCTGATGCAACTCGCAGCGCTTTGTGTGATCGCGCTCGGCGCCGGCACCCTTTACCAGGGGGTGAGCTACTTCAGGGTGATGCAGGGTCTGTTGGGCACCTGAAACCCGTTCCTGTAAAACGAAAACACGAGGAGAGCACCATGGACCGAAGACAATACCTTAGAACGATAACCGCTGCGGGATTTCTGGGCGTGGTGGGCAAAACGAGCGCAATGGAGACGGCGGCTTGCAGCTCTGACGGCACGCCGCTGCAATTCGCACCCAAGACCACCCCGGACACCGACCCCCTGCGAGACGAACTAGAGAAGTACCCGCGCTGCCCTTACTGCGGTATGGATCGTCGACAATGGCACCACAGTCGCCACCTCATCCATTACGACGATGAACGGGTCGACCCGACCTGTTCCCTGCACTGCGCGGCGATCAGCCTGAGTCTGAACATCGACCGGGGACCCCGAGCCATCTACGCGGCGGATTTCGGCAGCGGCGAGTCGCCCCGGCCACTTGTCGACGTGGACCAGGCGACATACCTGGTCGGCAGTTCGTTGCCCGGCACCATGTCGGCGCGCAGCAAGATGGCTTTTGCCTCGCATTCCCGAGCCGAAGACCTGCGGCGATCGGAGGGAGGCGAGATCGGGGACTTCGACACGGCATTGACCGCGGCCTATCTGGACATGGCAAGCGACACGCGGATGATCCGGCAACGACGAGCCGAGCGCCGCGCCCGCATGCAGGGGACTCCACAGTAAGCTTTTCCATCGATGCGAGGAGATCACCATGAGAACACTCACACCTGTGCTGCGGTTCAGCGGAAGGGCGAGGGCTTTCTCGGTGCCCCTGGTGCTGCTCGTTGCGTTGGCCTTGCCCGGAACCGGATCCGGCGGTACCGCAACGCCAGATCCCGGCGCAAGGGACGCCTGCCCGGTCTGCGGAATGCTGGTAGCACGGTATCCCGCGTGGATCGCCACCGTGCTCTATACGGACGGACACGCTGACCACTTCGATGGAGCCAAGGACCTTTTCAAGTACCTGTTCGATCCGGCCCGGTACGCCCCGGGGCGGAAAAGTGACGACATCGTCGCTATCGGAGTCACCGAGTACTACGGCCTGACCCGGATCGATGCCAGATCCGCCTGGTACGTAGTCGGGTCCAACGTTCTCGGACCGATGGGCCATGAACTGGTGCCATTGGCCAGCGCCGAGGATGCCCTCGAGTTCAAGGCAGACCACCAGGGCACCCGGATCCTGAGCTTCAACGAGGTTTCTCCCGAATTATTGCGCGACCTTGACGCGGGCCGGATAGACTGAGGTAACCCTCATGGACATACCGGCCAACCCGAAACATGAAGGGTGTAGCCGTAGGGTGCCAATGAGCGCAGCGAATTGCACCGTTCGAGGACTGGGGGCCTGGGGGCCTGGGGACCGTGGTCGGCGTGGTATCGGTGCGGTTCGGCTTCGCCCCACGGCACCCTTCGCGGGTTCTTTCACGTTTAACTGCGCGGAAAAGGCTTCTGAGGAAGTGCAACCGCCGTCAGCAATCGATCGCGTGTTTCTTCAGCCGATACAGGAGTGTGTTTCGGCTGAGCCCCAGCAATCGCGCTGCCTGAGCCTTGCAACCCCTGGCCTGTACCATGGCCTGGCGGAGAAGATCATGTTCCAGGGCCTCGAATTCGAGCCCCTGCGCGGGAAGTTGCACCAACCGGTCCTCAGGCCCCTTGCGGCTCCAGGGCGCTGCCTTCAACCCGAGATTCTCCGGGCCGAGAAACTGCCCGGGAAGCAGTAACACGAGGCGCTCGCACAGATGCCGCAGCTCACGCACGTTTCCAGGCCAGCGATGTTCAAGCAGCGCGCGCCGGGCTTGCGGATTCAATCGCGGTGGGTCCGTTTGATAGTTGTCCGCGAGCTCCTTCAGAAAGTGGTCGGCCAGCAGCAGCGCATCGCGCCCGCGCAGCCGCAAAGGCGGCAGCTCCAGCGGCACGACGTGCAAGCGGTAAAACAGATCCCGACGGAAATGTCCCTGGTCCGACGCCTCGTGGAGATCGCGATGCGTTGCAGCCAGCACGCGGACGTTGGCAGAACGGGAATGCGCATCGCCCAGGGGCTGTCGCTCACCGCTCTCCAGGAAACGCAGCAACTTGGGCTGCAAGGATAGTGGGAGGTCGCCGATCTCATCAAGGAACAGTGTGCCCCCTTCAGCAGCACCCACGAAACCTGGGTGGTCGCGGTCGGCACCGGTGAACGCGCCTCGGCGATGACCAAACAGCTCGGATTCCGCCAACTCGGACGGCAGAGCCCCGCAGTTCACGGCGATAAACGGGCCATCCGCGCGCGGACTCAGCCGGTGCAACATGCGCGCCAGTTCCTCCTTGCCGGTGCCGCTCTCGCCGAGCACCAGCACCGGGCAATCGGCCTTGGCGACCAGCTGCGCAGCGCGCAACACGGCCTGCAGTTCGGGGGATTCCCCCAGTAGCGGGCGCTCTTGCATGAACGAGGCTTCGTGTGTGGGTTCGACCCTAGGATTCTAGCAGGCTGTCGGGCTGATGTACCCATCGCCAGTCGCGTTGGAGTGCGGCCCAAGTCCGAACGGCTGCCTGCCCATGAACCGGAGCCGGCTGCATTGAGATTTCGACAACCAGGGAAACCGCAAGGCGACTCCTTGCTGCAATCGCATGTTCAGCCGCAACCATGACGGGGGGCAGCTTCAGCAACAGCAAGTCGATGTGGAAAGCAGGTCCGAATGAAAAGGGGTCCCGCAAGCGGGACCCCCTCGCTCTTTCCGGCCCCGGGCCGGGAAGAAACGCGCGCCGGTTTCGACTTACTGGACGCGCTTGCGAACGTCGGTGGTGACTTCCACTCGGCGGTTCAGTTCGCGGCCGGCACGGGTCGCGTTGTCGGCGGTCGGACGGGTTTCACCGTAACCCACCATACGGATGGCGTCGGGGCGGATACCCTGGCTGACCAGGTAGTTCACCACGCTCTGCGCGCGCCGCTCGGACAGACCCTGATTATAGGCCTCCGGGCCGATGGAGCAGGTGTGACCTTCGACCAGAACCGATGTGTAGGTGGCATCGGCCGCGGTCAGGCTGGCCGCCAGACCCCGCAGCGTATCACGGCCCTGGGGACGCAACGTGGCACTGTCGAAATCGAACAGCGTCTCGGCGCTCAGGGTGGTGGTGGTGAACTGGGGAGCAGGAGCCGGGGCCGGGGGAGCCGGAGGCGGCGCTTCGGCGACTGGCTCGATGTATCCCGCACAACCTGGATGGCCGACATTCTCGGCCTTCCAGGTTCCGGAACGTACACACTCTCCGGAACTGTCACGCACCACGGTTCCGGAAGCGTCAACGACATTGGCGCAGCCACCGGCTGCCGAAACACTTCCCGCGGTGCCCATCACCAGGGCGGCCACCGAAAGCGCCAGAAAATTCTTCATCAGTCTGCTTTGCATATTCTTAGTCTCCTCAGAAGTAAACCGGGTAACCCGGAAAATGACCCCCAACTGCCTTGCACCTTCCACGGGTCAAACCTTTCGCCCACAACAACATTCGATAGCTTTCCCGCAACACCTTGATATTGGCACAACGGTGCAGGTTTTGCACCCCCAAATTGCAAAAAACGTCTCGATAAGACAACGCTTGTTACACGATTGCAACAGAGCCGTGGCGGTTCAGGCAACCCCCGGTACACCCGGCGACCGGGGTGCGAAACGAAAAGGCCCCGCCGAAGCGGGGCCTTGCATTACCGGACATTC
This sequence comes from Thioalkalivibrio sp., assembly GCA_007136145.1. Classification (GTDB taxonomy): domain Bacteria; phylum Pseudomonadota; class Gammaproteobacteria; order Ectothiorhodospirales; family Ectothiorhodospiraceae; genus Thioalkalivibrio. The sequence continues at coordinate 8,173 of SLHN01000077.1, read as the reverse complement.
GTGCAAAGGCCTTACATCATGCCCATGCCACCCATGCCACCCATGCCACCCATGTCATCCATGCCGGCACCGGCGCCGCCCTTGTCATCCTTCTTCGGGAGCTCGGCCACCATGGCTTCGGTGGTAATGATCAGACTGGCAACCGACGCGGCATTCTGCAGTGCCGTGCGAGTCACCTTGGTCGGATCGAGGATACCCATCTCGATCATGTCGCCGAACTCACCCGACGCAGCGTTGTAGCCATAGTTGCCGGTACCTTCCAGGACCTTGTTCAGTACGACCGACTGCTCCTCGCCGCAGTTGAACACGATCTGGCGCAGCGGCTCTTCCATCGCCCTGCGGGCGATGTTGATGCCCATGGCCTGGTCGTGATTGTCGCTGGTCAGGTCGGCGATCGCGACACGGGCGCGCAGCAGGGCCACACCACCGCCAGGCACCACGCCTTCTTCCACTGCCGCGCGGGTCGCATGCAGAGCATCCTCGACGCGCGCCTTCTTTTCCTTCATCTCTACTTCAGTGGCAGCGCCAACCTTGATCACCGCAACGCCGCCGGCGAGCTTGGCAACCCGCTCCTGCAGCTTCTCCTTGTCGTAGTCGGAGGTCGCCTCTTCGATCTGCGCACGAATCTGGTCCACCCGAGCCTTGATGTCCCCGGCATTGCCGGCGCCATCGATGATCGTGGTGTTTTCCTTGGTCACCTGCACCTTCTTGGCATGACCAAGATCTTCGATAGTGGCCTTCTCCAGCGACAGACCCACTTCCTCGGAAATCACCTGACCACCGGTCAACACGGCAATATCCTGCAACATGGCCTTGCGGCGGTCACCGAAGCCCGGGGCCTTGACGGCCGCGACCTTGACGATCCCGCGCATGGTGTTCACGACCAAGGTCGCCAGAGCTTCGCCCTCGACATCCTCGGCAACGATCAGCAGCGGCTTGCTGGCCTTGGCGACGCCCTCCAGTACGGGGAGCAGGTCGCGGATGTTGGAAATCTTCTTGTCGTACAGCAGCACGAAGCAGTCTTCGAGCTCGGCGCTCATGCTCTGCTGGTTGTTGATGAAGTAGGGCGACAGGTAGCCGCGATCGAACTGCATGCCCTCAACGACATCGAGCTCGTTGTCCAGTGAGGTGCCTTCCTCGACCGTGATCACGCCTTCCTTGCCGACTTTCTCCATCGCTCCGGCGATGATCTGCCCGATGGACTCATCGGAGTTCGCGGAAATCGAACCGACCTGCGCGACAGCCTTGCTGTCGGTGCAGGGCTTGGACAGATTCTTCAGTTCCGCGACGGCCGCGATCACCGCACGGTCGATGCCTCGCTTCAGATCCATCGGGTTCATGCCGGCGGTGACTGCCTTCATGCCTTCGCGGACGATGGCCTGTGCCAGAACGGTTGCGGTCGTGGTCCCGTCACCCGCGGCGTCGGAGGTCTGGGAAGAAACTTCCTTGACCAGCTGTGCACCCATATTCTCGAACTTGTCCTCGAGCTCGATCTCCTTGGCGACCGACACGCCGTCCTTGGTCACGAACGGGGACCCGAAGGCCTTGTCCAGCACCACGTTCCGGCCCTTGGGTCCGAGGGTAACCTTGACCGCATTGGCCAGAACGTTGATTCCCTTGACCATACGGGAGCGGGCGTCATTACCGAAACGAACTTCTTTCGCACTCATAGCAGAATTCTCTCCTGAACCATATTGATTGGGGTGACCTGACAGCGGGAGGGCCTCAGCCCTCGATGATCGCCATGATGTCGTCTTCGCGCATCACCAGGACGTCGTTGCCATCGACTTTCACCTCGGTTCCGGAGTACTTACCGAAGAGGACCTTGTCGCCTGCCTTCACGTCCAGGGCGCGGACTTCGCCATTCTCGAGAATCTTCCCGTTGCCAACGGCGATGACTTCGCCACGGATGGGCTTTTCGGCCGCGGAGTCGGGGATCACGATCCCGCCCGGCGAGGTGCGCTCTTCTTCCATACGCTTCACGATGACGCGATCATGCAAAGGTCGCAGATTCATGGGGTGAACTCCTTATCCAGTGGTCTTATTCAGAAGGTTTACGGGGATTCGGCCTGGATGCTGTTAGCACCCGACCCGAACGAGTGCTAATAATAGAAGCAAAGACGAGGCTGTCAAGGGGCTGAAGGAGAGATTGCGCCTGAAAGGCCGAACGGAGCACGTATTTCGCGTAAGCCCGTCGCCGTAGCGAAGAATAGGGCCCGGCTTCCGCCACCACGCGACGATGACCGAACCGCACCAATGCCAGGGGGACAATCCAGCCGGAATCAATACACGCTACTGATCCTGCTTGTCCCGCAGGCGTTCGTTTTCCCGCTTCCGGTATTCGCCTTCGATGGTCTCACCACGAGCGGTGGTGGAGTTGCGCGCCGCGGCCACCCACACGGAACGCCGCTTCAGCAACCAGGCCGCCACTTCGGACCGAACCGGGGGAACCAGTAACACGAACCCGGCCGCATCAGAGAAAAACCCGGGGAGCAGCAACAATATTGCCGCCAGCATCAACAGCCATCCCTCGAGCAGATCACTCGCTGGCAACTCGCCTCGCGACAGCATGCCCTGCATTCGCTGCCAGTGCGCGAGCCCCTGTATGCGGAAAATCCAGAGCCCGATGGCCGCGGTCACGACGACCAGCGCCACGGTCGACAGGGCACCGACGGCGCCACCTACCCAGGCAAAACCGAAGATTTCCAGCAGCACGGCACCGAGAAAAAGGAACACGGGTATCAGGGGACTGCGCATCTATGGCTCCAAAGCAGTACTCCGGCATTGCAACATTCTTCGCCCACTGCTGTCGAGTTCCGTGCTCCACGGGCAACAAAGCACCACCAGACGCCAGATACGGGCGGGACAGTCGGGCAAAGGGAAAGCGCGTCCCGTAGAGTGCCATGAGGCGTAGCCAGCCGCACCGAAACCACGCCGGCCATACCCCCGAGGATCCCGTGCTTCGAACGAAGTAACTCGCTGCGCTCATTGGCGCGCCATGTCTTGCGTCGTCAGAAGTGGCCGCTGGCCATGATGGTTGGCGTGGAATTTTCCGGAACACGCACACGTCCTAGCGACTGACCAGAACGTGGTCCGGTGACCCTGGAATCCCCGTTCGAATGCGTTGGGGCTGGCGCGGAAACCTTGCCCGATCGCCAAAACCGCACTGGTCATCCGTTGTTTCTTCCGACCAACCGTACCGGTATCGGAATCGCGCGGACGTTACAATCGCAATGCCCGTTCAGAGACGTCAGGAGTTCCTGCATGATCGCCCAAGCCTCCCGGATCATCCCGCGTTTTGCGCTGTTTGTGATTGCCTTGGCCTCATTTTCGTTGTTTGCCGCTACCGAACCGCGCGACCCCTACATTCACTTCTTCCAGCCAACCTTCGGGGACTTCCAGGAGGAACTTGAAGATGCCCGCGCGGATGGCAAGCAGGGTGTACTGATCTTCTTCGAAATGGATGAATGCCCGTTCTGCCATCGAATGAAGCAGCAGGTACTCAATCAGCCCGAGGTTCAGGACTATTTCCGGGAGCATTTCGCGGTTTTCAGCGTTGATGTGGAGGGCGATGTCGAAATCACCGATTTTCAGGGCAGGACGATGCGTCAATCCGACTTCGCTTTCCGCGAATTCCGGGTGCGGGCAACCCCTGTATTTCAGTTCTTCAACCTGGACGGCGAACCGATTACGCGCTTCACCGGGGCAACGCGGGACGTCCGTGAATTCCTGCAGCTTGGCGAATTTGTCGCCGATGGACACTACCAGCACATGAACTTCACGCGCTTCAAGCGTGAAGCACGATAGTATTCCGGTAGGTGATGGAGCGAAGCGACATGGTTCGTGGCAGCAGGTGCATGCGTGACGACAGCAAACCGGTCATCAACCTGCCGCGGCGCACCGAGACATTCGGGCCAAAACGGCCTGGTATAGCGCGCCCCCGGTGGCATGCTCGCGCAGCCATGACGCTAGCGATCATCGCTGCCCTACTTGGCGCACCAGGTCCGTCACCGGCGCTGGCCAGCGCCGAGCCGCTGCCTCAACCCTTGCGGCTCGAAACTGCCTTGGCCGCCATCGAGGCCGAACATCCGGCCCTGCAAAGGGCACGCGCCCTGCGCCGTCAGGCCGAACAAAACCTCGCAGCTGAAAAGGCTGCCAATGACCTGACAGTCGATGCCCATCTCGAGGCCAGGTGGATCGACCCCAATGACCATGCGCCCGACGATAGCAATGATGATTCCAGGGCAGCGGTGGTGGCGCGGAAGCTGCTCACCGACTTCGGACACAGCAGCAGCCGGATCGCCGCGCATGAACGAACGGTTGCCGCCAGACTCGCCGAGGAAGAACTGGCGTATACCGAACACCGGTTAACCGTGATCCAGCGTTATTTCGATGTCCTTCTGGCCGACCTGAGCTTTGTCCGCGACAACGAGGCGATGGCCTCAGCCTTTGTAACCCTCAATCGTGCCCGGAACAGGAATGAACTGGGACAGGTTTCCGACATCGACATGTTCGAGTTGGAAGCCAGCTATCAGACGGCGCGCGCGAAGCGCGCCCGCGCTCAGCTAGGGCAGCGGAAAGCCCGGGCCGATCTCGCGGAGGCACTTAACCGGCCCGACCAAGCGCCCGCGCAGGTGCTCGCACCACCGTTGCCATTGCCACTACCTGAGCTTCCGGATCTGGGCACGCTGCTCGAGTTGATCGACAGCGGTAATCCCGAGATCGCCATCCGCAGAATGCGGATCGAGGCAGCGCAACGCAGTACCGAGGCCGCGCGTGCCCAATACCGGCCACGATTGCGCGCGGAAGCACAGATCGGTGCATGGCAACGTGAGTTCGGAGGGGATCGTAACCCTGCCATGGCCGCACTGATCCTCGAAATCCCGCTCTACCAGGGCGGTCGCCGGAGCGCCGCCGTCGGTCAGGCGACCGCCCAGCGTCATCTTGCCGAAGCCGACCTCGCCCACACGATGAGTGAGGTGCGGACGGCATTGCGGGAGATCTTCTTCGAGATCGAGTCCCTTTTGATCCAACGCGACGAGGCCCTGGCCCGCATGGATTTTCGAGAACTGTACATCGACCGGGCACGCGCACTTTATGACAGGGAGGAGCGTGCCGATCTGGGTGACTCAATGGTCCAGCAAAGCGCTGCCGCGCATTTTCACGCGGAAACCGAATACGCACTGGCGGTGGCGTTCGAACGCCTCGCCCTGCTGGTAGGTGATCCGACCCTGCGCGTTTTCCCTCCCGATCCCTGATGGAGTCGTAACCATGGGCCGAACCCGCAACCTCGCACTTGCCACCGTTCTGATCGCGCTCGGTTTGTCCGTGCCGCTACCCGCGGTCGCGGATGAACTGGATGCCCGCCTCGACTGGGGCGAACGGTACGTGATCTCCACGCCGCTGGCAGGACTGGTTCGCGAAGTGCGGATCAAGCCGGGCGACCAGGTGGAAAAGGATCAAGTCCTGTTCAATCTCGATACCCGCCGCCTGCAGGCCGATGCCCGTGGACTGGAAGCGGAACGGGCACGCCTGCGACTGGAACTCGCCGAAGCCGATCGCGAGGTCTCGCGTGCGGAGGAACTCTATGATCGTACCCTGATCGCCATCCGCGAACTCGAATTGGCTCGGATCCAGAAAGCGATGGCTTCGGCGCGCATCGATAAGGTCGATGCGGACTTGCGGAAAATCCGCATCGACCTCGACGACAGCCAAATTCGCGCACCGGCCACGGCCCGGGTGCTGTCGGTAACCGTGACTCCTGGAGAGGCCGTAAGCCCCGCCCTGGCACCGCCGGTCCTTGCCACGCTAGGCAGCGGCGACCCAATGCGAGCAACAACCACTGTGGACGCGAATGTTGCAGGCCGACTGCAACTGGGTCAGTCGGCCCGTGTGCGCCTCGGTGGCGGAGACGTGTTCGACGGATCCGTGGCCGCGATTGGCTGGGAGATCAAGGATATCGGTTTCGGCCCCGGCTACCGCCTGGATATCGTGTTTTCCCCTCCCGAGACCGCGGCGCTTCGGGCAGGCCAGAGTGCCCACATCACGCTGCCGGCTCTGGACTGATCGCAACCAGGCATGGAGACATGAGCGCGCCGACATCATCCGAGCACCTGCTGGTGATCACGACAGTCGACCACGACAGCGAGGCCGGGCGGATCGCGAACGAGATGGTGGAACAACAGCTGGCCGCGTGTGTCCATATACTTCCCATGGGTACGTCGGTGTACCTTTGGCAGGGACAGATCGAGCAGGCTCGGGAAAGTACCCTGCTGATCAAGACGTCGGCCGCACGTTATCCCGAATTGCAGGAATGGCTGCTGCGGCGGCATCCCTATGACACGCCGGAAATCATTGCCCTGCCGATCACGGCGGGCCTGCCCGATTATCTCGATTGGATTCGACAATGCACCCGATGACGCTGCGCCACTGGTTGACCCTTCCGTTCCTGATACTGGCCCTGATCCCGGCGCTGGCAACGGCCCTGTTCGAGGACGACCTGCTCGATCCCGACGTTGCCTTCGCAATCGAAGCCGAGGTCATCGATGCTAACAGCATCCGGGTCAGCTGGAATATCGCCGAAGGGTATTACATGTACCGGGAACAATTCCGGTTTACCCCGGAAAGCAGCGGCCTGGAGCTCGGCGAGCCGCGTATCCCCGACGGCACGGTCAAGGAGGACGAATTCTTCGGGAGGGTGGAGACTTACCGCCACCGGATCGATATCGAGCTGCCCATATTGGCCGCAACCAGCCGCAACATCGAGCTTACCGCGCGCTCGCAGGGTTGTGCTGACCTGGGCGTCTGTTACCCGCCGCATTTTCAGACCGTCAGCCTGAACCTGCCGGCGCTCCCAGCCGCGCCCGCGCAGCCAACGCGCGGGCGCAGTGCGCTCGAGGCGCTCGGGGCGATCACCGGTGATTTTGGCGAACAGAGCGAACTGCTCGAACCCGAAATCGCGTTCGCGGCCAGTGCGCGTGCGATCAGCCAGAATGCGGTCATCGTCCGGTTCGACATTGCCGATGGATATTACCTGTACCGCGACAAGCTGGGGTTCCGCATCGCGGAAGGTGAAGGCATAGAACTCGGACCGGTGAATCCCCCCGACGGCACTCTGATCGAGGACGAATTTTTCGGGGAGACGGAAATCTACCGGGACAGCGTCGAGATTCTGGTTCCGGTACTGCGCAGTGCCGACGACGTCGCGGAAATCGTCCTCGCTGTCGATTATCAGGGCTGTGCCGATCTCGGTGTCTGTTACCCACCGCTGACCCAGGACGTCGCGGTCGCATTCGCGGCAACCCTCGCCGACGAAGCAACCGACCTGCCCGCGACCGGAACCGGGAGAGTCGCCGCCGACGAGGGGCCCGTGACCGAACAGGATCGCATCGCGGCCCAGCTCGCCGATGGACGTATCTGGCTGGTCGCACTGGCCTTCTTCGGCTTCGGACTGCTGTTGACTTTCACCCCTTGCGTGTTCCCGATGATCCCGATCCTGTCCAACATCATCGTTGGCCAGAAGAATCTGACTACCCGCAAGGCGTTCTTCATCTCGCTGGCCTTCGTCCTCGCGATGGCGTTCACGTACACCCTGGCCGGGGTCTTCGCCGGATTGGCGGGGGCCAATCTGCAGGCCGCGTTCCAGAACCCCTGGATCATCGGAGGATTCGTCCTGGTTTTCATCGCGCTGGCGATGTCCATGTTCGGATTCTACGAGCTGCAGATGCCCTCGGGCATCCAAAGCCGCCTGGCGAACATCAGCAACAAGCAGGAGGGGGGTACCCTGGTTGGCGCGGCGATCATGGGCTTCCTGGCCGCACTGATCGTCGGCCCCTGTGTAACCGCTCCTTTGGTGGGTGCGCTGCTCTACATCAGCCAGACCGGGGACGCGGTACTCGGCGGCATCGCGCTGTTCGCGCTGAGCATGGGCATGGGTGCCCCGCTGCTGGCCATCGGCACTTCGGCCGGCAGGATCCTGCCGAAGGCTGGCCCGTGGATGGATACGGTCAAGGCCGTATTCGGGGTTGGGCTGCTGGCGATGGGGGTCTGGCTGCTGGAGCGGGTGGTTCCCGGCGAGGTGGCCCTGTTCCTGTGGTCCAGCCTGTTCATCGTCACTGCGATCTATATGGGCGCGCTGCAATCGCTCCCCGAGGGAGCATCGGGCTGGCGGAGT
>SLHN01000111.1 GCA_007136145.1 Thioalkalivibrio sp. | reverse complement strand
TGCTTTAACCGTCACCCCGGACTTGATCCGGGGTCCAGTTTTTTTGAAGTTGCTTGTCATAAATAAAGTCAATGAATTTAACCATACCTTGCCTGGCCCGATAGACATGCCGACCAGTATGAACTCAAGGATTGCTTAGAGCCTGGAGTCTACTGGTGTACTTTCTAAGGCCAGGATGCCGAATACGCATTCGTGGATGCGATGGGAGGGTTCGCCGCTGACAAAGCTGTGCAGGGCTTCCAGGCTCAGGGCGTATTCACGCAGGGCCAGGGATCGTTTCATGGCCAGTGCGCGAGGCCGCAGACGTTCCAATTGGTCGGGCATGGTGTATTCCGGGCCGTAGATGATCCGCAGGTATTCCCGACCCCGGCATTTCAGGGCTGGTTGAACCAGGCCGCGTTTGCCCCGGACAACCCAGTCCAGCGGTTTGACTACCATCCCTTCAGCGCTTTTGGAGGTAAGTTCCACCCACCATTCTGTAGCGCCCTGTTCCTGTTTCGGATCCCCAAGCTCCACGGTTTGGTGAGGTGTGACTTGCAACAGTTCTTCGTCTGCTTTGCACAAATCGGCCAGGATATTCATGTGCCAAAGGTGGTCCTTATCGTCGTAAACACGTCCTTCGGTGGCCAGAAGGTGAAATGGAGCGATTTTCAGGTCACAGAGCTGCACCACGGGCCAGCAATAGTTGCCGTATGACTCCACGTAACTGGCAACGCACGCCCGGCGCTGTCGCAGTCTGTCCAGCAATGCGTCACATTCCAGGCTGGAGGTGGATGTTCTGCTCTGCATGGCCAGGACGGCGTTCATAGCCGCATCCAGTCCTGCCATGCCCGCTGCGCCGGTGGGAGCGTACTGGGTGCGTAAAAGCTCAAGGGCTTTGGCCGACCAGGGCATAATTTCCGCATCCAGGCATATCCAGTCCGTTTCCAGACGCTGCCAGAGCTTTGATTGATCCATGGCCTGGCGCAGACGGTCCAGGACTGCTGCCTGTTGTGCTGGCTGGGAAAAAAATGGTCTTCCCGTGCGGGTGTATGCCATGCCCAGACCGAAATGGGCTTCAGCTCCGGTTTGCGGTTCGGGCAGGCCAAAATGTCGCTGGCAGGCCTCATGGTTCCTGCATAGAATTATTACGGCCCGGGAGCCCATGTGCTTTTCCTGGCAAATGACTGTGGCGACACTTTGTTTGCGAAAGTAATTGAAACACTGACTGGGATGTTCCAGACAGTCGCCTTCGGGAGCGGTTTCCGGCGGCGACATGGTAGGTGGCAAATAAATCAGCCAGCGAGGGTGTACGGCGAACCGGCTGATTGTTTCCAGTGCAGCAGCGGCATTAGCCTCCAGGATGGTCACTCTGTTCATGATCCGGGAGGTGATGACCCGTTTGCCCAGCACGTCTGTAATGTCCAACAAGTCTTCCCAGGGGCGGTCTTCTTTGTTTACCAGAGATGTGTCATCATGCATTGGGCGGATCGGTTCACAGTAAATACGGTGGGCCGGAACCTGAACAATTTCCAGTTCGGGATAGCGCAGTGCAGTCAGCTTGCCGCCGAAAACGCAGCCCGTATCAATACAGATGGTGTTGTTAACCCATTTGGCGTGCACAACCGGTGTATGTCCGTAAACAACCCTGGCCTGACCGCGATATGCAGCGGCCCAGTCAGCACGTACCGGCAGCCCGAAGGTGTCTGTTGCTGTCATGGGCACGTCGGGCGTTTCCCCATACAAGGCAACATCGCGCACTCTGGAGGAAGCCCGGCCCTGCAAATCTTCGCGCAGACCTGCATGGGCCACCACAAGCCTGCCCCCATCCAACAGATAGTGGCTGATCAGTCCATCCAGAAATTCTCTGATACGCTTCAGAAATTCCGGAGGCTCACGCTCCAGCTGCTCCAGAGTCTTGTCCAGCCCGTGGGTGATCTGGACGGTTTTGCCGCGCAGTTTGCGCAGCAGCTTCATTTCGTGGTTTCCGGGCAGGCACAGCGCGGTTCCGGCATTGACCATGGCCATGACCAAACGCAGTACTGAAGGAGAGTCCGGACCCCGGTCCACCAGGTCGCCCAGAAATACAGCCTTTCGTCCTTCAGGATGGCGGGCCGAGGGGTTTTTGGCATCGGCCTGAACATTGTAGCCCAGGGCACTCAGCAGTTGAGTCAGCTCTTCAAAACAGCCGTGCACATCACCGATGACGTCGAAGGGGCCGTGATCTTGGCGGAGGTCAGTCCACAATCTTTGTCGCTGAATCTTCGCTGTTTGGACTTCTTCCGGCGTGGAAAGTATCGAAAAATACCGGAATCCCTCGCGCTTCAGACCGCGCAGGGAGCGCCGCAGACGGTCGCTTTGCCTGCGCACCACCCTGGGGTTCATGGTCCTGTCCGGACGCCGGGCGTTGCGCTCCAAGCAGATGCCCGGATCCAGGTCGAAAACAATGGCCACGGCAAAGGAATGGAATTCTCTGGCCAGGGTGACCAGTGCTTTTCGGTCTTCCGGACGGACATTGGTTGCGTCCACCACGGTCAGCAGACGCCTGGACAGACGTTTGCGAACAATGGCATGCAGGATGTCAAAGGCATCCTTTGTGGCAGACTGGTCGGTTTCATCGTTGGCCACCAAGGCACGACAAAAGTCGGACGAAATAATCTCTGATGGTTGAAAATGGGTGCGTGCAAAGGTGGACTTGCCGCTGCCGGACGCTCCCGCCAGGACAACCAGGG
>SLHN01000304.1 GCA_007136145.1 Thioalkalivibrio sp. | reverse complement strand
CGCTTGATTCCCGAGATGAAGCTCGGCCAGGGGCCGTTTTCCAACTCGTCGAGCATGGGGGTCGGATGATGTTGGTTCGCCATGGCGGTCTCCTTGATCGGATATTGAGTGCGGGCCGGCTTGATACTTCCGGAATCGGTACGTACCTTTCTTCCTTCGGAATTCTCGAATCGCGGGCCTTGATGCTGCGGATATCGCTGGTCCGCCGATTCTTCGAGCGAGGTCATCCGGGCAGATCACCTCGCCACACGGTCGGTTACTCTAGGTTCGAAGCAGCATTGAAAACATCCTACTCATGGGAGGGGGTGCTTGGGGCCGTATATCTCCCAAGAGATAGGAAAAAAAGCTATCCCGCATGGATAGTTGTCAATGCCGTGAACACGATTAAACTCCCGTTCCCGATCGCTCTCATCAGGACCATCCGCTGGAATGAACGCGACCTTGGCAGAACCTGCGGCAATTCCCTTGCGCACGCGTCCGTGTGGAGGGGCGTTCGACCCCGCGGATCACTCCGCTTATCTTCGGTGGCGAGCGGAGAAGCTCGCGCGGTTTCCGGCGTCTGTCGATGCCTTGGTGGTCGATGTTGCCGATCCGGCTCACTGTACTGATGATGAACGCGAGGCGCTGATTGAACGAATCAGGCGTGCCAACATGGCGGTGTACCGTTCGCCGCCCGGCGTGATGACCAGACATGGTCTGCGCCGATTCGGCCGGTCGCTGGGGTTGTCGCGGCTCGATGAGCATCTTTGCGCCGAGGAAGATGGAATCAGCCAATTGCGGGTGAAGGCGGGTATCGAGAGTGGGGAGTACATCCCCTATACCGATCGTCCGCTGAGTTGGCACTGCGATGGCTATTACAACTCCCCCGAGCGTGCAATCGGAGCGATGATGCTGCATTGCGTGACCGATGCCTCCGAGGGTGGCGAAAATGCGCTGATGGATCACGAAATGCTTTACATTGCGCTACGTGACAAGGGTGCGCGCTTTATCGAGTCACTGATGCATCCCGAGGCCCTGACCATTCCGGCCAATATCCAGAACGGCGAGGTTGTTCGGCCGGAAAGGGTTGGGCCCGTGTTCAGTGTTGACCCGGCGAGTGGAGCGCTGCACATGCGCTACACGGCCCGTGGGCGGAACATTCGTTGGCGCGATGATCCGGTGACTTCCGAAGCTGTCACCCTCATTGGCAGGATCCTGGAGGATCCGTCGAGCGCGGTGTTCCGCTACCGCTTGCGCCCAGGAGAGGGCATCCTCTGTAATAACGTGTTACACAACCGCACAGGGTTCCGGGATGAGCCCGGATCCGGTCGTCAGCGCCTGGTCTACCGGGCGCGGTTTTTCGACCGTGTGGCCGCAACCTGAGGTACAGCGATGATTTGGTTGAGCGAGATGCTCATGCAGAACCAGGATCTCGAGTCGTTTCAGCAACTCATCGATCTGGTTCGGGAGCGAGCACAGGCCGGCGAGCGATTTCTGAGCTCGGATGTGCGTCCGCCGTTTCCCGATACACCCATGGATTGGGAAGAGCGTATCGAGGCGGCGTTCACGTCAGCCCGGCGTTGATCGGAAAGCGTGATGTTCTGGGATGATGAAGCGCCGCGGGACGAACTGGTCGAGTTGCGCGACGTAGTCGATGTCTCGTTCCGGATCGACTGTCCCTGCCTGCCTCTGGATCATGCCCACGCATTATCAACGGCGCTATTGGAGTGTCTCCCCTGGCTCGAGACAGAAGAGCTTGCCGGGGTGCACCTGATTCACGGTGCCGAATCGGGCAACGGCTGGATGCGGCCCCAGGATCCCGAGACGGATCTCCTTCACCTTTCCAGGCGTGCCCGTTTGCGGTTGCGTGTGCCGGAAGAACGTGTGGTTGCCGCGGAAAGCCTGGTGGGTCGCCAACTCGATGTGGCCGGTTTCGGGGTGAGTGTTGGCGCGATGAACGTGATCCCACTGGAGCCCCTGCCCGTGGTGTTTGCCCGCTACGTGGTTTCGGACCCGGATCAGGATGAGGCGGCGTTTCTCGCTGGGATGGCGGCTGAGTTACAGCGGCTTGGGGTTCCGGTGTCGAAGCTCCTGAGTGGTCTCGGTCATGTGCTGCGGGTTCCGGATGGCCTGGTGCATACGCGCAGCCTGATGGTCGCTGAGCTCGACCCCGAGGCATCGTTGCGGGTGCAGCGTCACGGCATCGGTCCGGAACGCGCGATGGGCTGCGGTCTGTTCATCGGGCACAAGGATATAGCCCCGGTCAGCGGTGCTTCCTGAGCGTGTATTCGTGGCCTGAAGTCTTCTCGTCAATGAAATGGAAATCAATAACCTGCAGTGAATAATCAATCAATCGAACGAAGGGAGGGATTTTCATGAGTCTGGAAGTTGATGGCGTCACCATTGAGACCAACCCCAATGGCTACCTGATGGAGTTGTCCGACTGGAGTGAAAAGGTTGCCGAAGTCATCGCCGCGAAAGAGGGGATCGAACTGACCCAGCGCCATTGGGATCTGATCAACTACCTGCGCGACGAGTACTTCAATAACAACGAGAGCCAGCCGAATACCCGGACCATCGTCAAGGCGATGCAGCAGCTCTGGGATGATCGCAAGGTCGACGCCAAGACCGTATATGATCTGTTCCCTCTCGATCCGAGCAAGCAGGGTGGGCGTATCGCAGGGCTTCCCGAGAGTCGCCGCAAGGGCGGTTACTGAACCGTTGCCTATCCCCTAAGGGAGGTTAAGCGCCCGTGCGACCGGTG
>SLHN01000179.1 GCA_007136145.1 Thioalkalivibrio sp. | reverse complement strand
TCGAGGTCGACTCCGCGCAGCCAGAGGACTTCATCAACACGGTCTCGCGGATCGCCGGCGGCTTTGGCGGCATCAACCTCGAGGACATTGCCGCACCACATTGCTTCGAGATCGAAAAGCGACTATCGGAACGACTGGACATCCCGGTCTTTCACGACGACCAGCACGGTACAGCGATCATCACCGCGGCCGGACTGCTGAACGCCCTCGAGATCCAGGGCAAGAAACTGCAGGAGTCCCGAATCGTCTGTGTCGGCGCCGGCGCGGCGGGGATCGCCTCGATGCGCCTGCTCCAAAGGCTCGGCGCGCTGCGCAAGAACATCTTCATGGTCGACCGCAAGGGCGTGATTCATGACCAGCGCACCGACCTCAACGAGTTCAAGCAGATTTTCGCCCAGGACACCGAAGCCCGGACGCTGGCCGATGCCTGTGCCGGAGCCGACGTGTTCATTGGCCTGTCCGGCCCCGACCTCCTGACCCCGGAGATGCTCCTGTCGATGGCACCGCGCCCGGTGATCTTCGCACTGTCGAACCCGGACCCGGAAATCGTTCCCGAGTTGGCGCTGCAAACGCGCAATGACCTGATCATGGCAACCGGTCGCTCCGATTACCCGAATCAGGTGAACAACGTGCTCGGATTTCCGTTCATCTTCCGCGGCGCGCTCGACGTGCGCGCCCGGCACATCACCGATGAAATGCATGTTGCCGCGGTCCACGCGCTGGCCAATCTGGCCAGGGAACCGGTGCCACGGAGCGTACTGGACGCCTACGGCAAGGACAAACTCGAATTCGGGCCGGAATACATCCTGCCCACACCATTCGACCCGCGCCTGATCGACACCATTCCCCCCGCGGTGGCTCAGGCGGCCCGCGACAGCGGCGTGGCTCGAATCTGAATCTTTCCGCGAACGCTCGTTGTCAAACGCGTTTGCTCGCAACATCAGCGGCGCAAGCGTAGGGTGCCAATGAGCGCAGCGAACTGCACCGTTCGAGGTCCTGAGATCAGCGTCGACAAGGTATCGTTGCGGTTCGGCTGGCGCCTCACGGCACCCTGCGCGGGTTCTTGCAGTTTGACGTACCGTGGGACCAGCGCAGGTGGCAGCGAGCAGGGCGCAAGCCGCCGCGGGAACACGAAACCGTAACGTGGAGGATGCAACCATGCGGAAAATCGCCATTGTCGGTGCCGGGCGTGTCGGCGAATCAACTGCCCAGTTCCTGGCGGAATCGGATCTTGCACGCGAGATTGCCCTGTTGGACGTGCGCGAGGGCGCCGCCGCAGGCGCCGCGCTCGATATCCAGGAAACCGCCCCACTGTTCGGTTTCGACGCACGCCTGACGGGGGACACCGATCCCAGTGTCATCGCGGGAGCGCAACTGGTCATCATTACCGCGGGGTTACCCCGCAAACCCGGGATGTCCCGGTCCGACGTACTCGACAAGAACGTCGAGATCCTCGACAGCATTCTTGTCGACGTGATGCGCGAGGCCCCGGACAGCCGAATCCTGGTCGTCTCCAACCCCGTGGATGTTCTCACCTACCGGGCCTGGCGAAAAACAGGGTGGGACCGTACCCGGGTGTTCGGCCAGGCTGGCGTGCTCGACGCATCGCGCATGGCGGCGTTCATTGCCCTGGAGACCGGGCTGTCGACTCGCGACATACACACACTGGTCCTCGGTGGCCACGGCGACGCGATGGTGCCCATGCTGCGTTACTCGGGTATCAACGGGCTCCCGCTGCATCATTTCATGAGCCAGGAGGCGATCGACCGCATCGTCGAACGCACCCGCCACGGTGGGGCTGAAATTCTTGCACTGAAGCAGACATCCAGTGCCTATGACGCACCGGCCGCGGCAATCAAGTCCATGGTCGAGGCGATCGTTGTGGATCGCCGCCGCGTACTGCCCACGGTCGCTCTTCTCGATGGCGAGTTCGGGGCACATGATGTCGCAATGGGCGTTCCCTGCATTCTTGGCGCCGGCGGGATGGAACAAGTGATCGAACTCGACCTGAACAGCGAGGAGCAGGAAGCCTTCGACACCTCGCTTGCGGGAGTCAGGGCCGATATCGCCCGGCTGCGGTGATCGCTATCCCGACGACCCTCCAGAACCCGGACCTGGGGGGCAATAACCCCCTTGGAGCTATCACCTCCGCGCCGGGGCCGACAGCCACACTGGTCGACAGCAGCATCTTCGTGTTCAGGGCCTGGTTCTCGCGCGGCGAACAGCCCGACACTTTCGGGCGCCCCGGTGGAGCGGTGCACGGTTTCGTCCATTCCGTGTGCCAGTGGCTACCCCGCGTCACGCCCGGCCCGGTCGCCTTTGCCTTCGACCCCAGCCTGCGCACCGGTTTCCGCCATCGTCTCTATCCCGCCTACAAGGCCCAGCGGCCGCCTGCTCCCGAGGCCTTGCGAACGCAGTTCCCGCGCATTCGCGAGGCTCTCGACTGCCTCGGCCTGGCGCAGGTGTCCCACCCGGAATACGAGGCCGACGACCTGATCGCGAGCCTCGCGGTCATGGCCCGCAACCAAGGTTGCCGGGTCGATGTGATGAGCGCCGACAAGGATCTTGCCCAGATCATCCTCGGCCAGAACGACCGACTGTGCGACCCGGAACGCGGGACCATGCTCACGCGGCTGGACATCGAACGCAAGCTTCGCATCCGCCCGGAACAGGTAGCCGACATGCTGGCGCTCGCGGGCGACCGTAGCGACAATATACAGGGCCTCGACGGAGTCGGTCCGAGCACGGCGGCGATCATGTTGCGCCGGTTCGGAAACCTGGCGGCCATCCTTGACGATCCGCAGAGCATACGAAACTGCAGGATCCGTGGTGCCGCGAGGATCGCGGAGCAGGTGGCGGAACGCGCCGACACGCTACGCCTCGCGCGCCGTCTCACCGGACTGGTCACCGACATTGCCGCCCTGCCGCCATTATCCAAGCTGTACCCGCGCGGACCAGAGGCCGATGCGGCAGCGAGGCTGGAAGCACTGGGGGTCGCGCCCAGCTACCGCCGGCGATTGCTGGACATCGCCGAATCACTGGCGCAACGGACACGCGAACCGGCGGACCCCGATACCCCCGCGCGGAGCGCGTCATCACTGACCACCAAAAGCGCAGGGTGTCAATGAACGCAGCGAACTGCACCGTTCGAGATCCGGGAGCCTGGGGACCACGGCCGGCGTCGTATCGGTGCGGTTCGGCTGCGCCTCACGGCACCCTACGCGGGTTCTTTCACGCTAACGAAGGCGCGAGGAAAACATGAAACCGACTGCCAGGCTTCGACAACGGCGCGGCATGGCCTTCTGGCTGATTGCCGGCCTCGGTCTCTGGCTTGGCGCCGCGACTCCGTCGATGGCTCACCCGCACGCCTGGATCGACATGATCATCGTCCTCCAGACCAACCCGGACGGCAAGGTCGATGCGATCGACCAGACCTGGGTCATCGATCCGACCTACAGCCGCTATCTCTACGATGACGCGATGGAACAGTTCGAGGGCAACACTCCCGACGAAAAACTGGCCAACCTCGGCGCCGAGATCCTGGAAAACCTTGCCGAATACCACTGGTATACGGAGGTCCATGCCGATGACCAGTCGATCACGGTGCAGCCGGAGGGTGAATCCAGACTCTTCCAGGAAAACAGGCAGATCCACTTCCAGTTCCGGCTGCTTCTGGATGTGGCCGTGGACCCACGCACCAGCCGCCTGCGCTATGCGATCTACGACCCCACCTATTTCATCGAGGTTCTTCACGATCCCGCGACACCACCCAGGTTCGAATCCGACGCAGGTAACTGCAGGCTCGAGATCCGGAGGCCCAGACCGGACCCCGTGATCGTGGCCAAGGCGCTGGCGCTGGATTTCAACCAGACCGGTGACGCAGACCTGGGACATCATTTTGCCGAGACGGTCACGGCATATTGCGACTGACGTGGCGCGTATCCTCCTTTTCAACAAACCCTGGGGCGTGCTCACGCAGTTCACCGATGCGCAGGGGCGTCCAACACTCGCGGACTTCATTGATGCTCCCGGTGTGCACGCAGCCGGTCGCCTCGATCGGGACAGCGAAGGGCTGGTCGTGCTGACCGACGACGGCCACCTGCAGTCGCGGCTCAGTGATCCGAGGCACAAAACCAGCAAGACCTACTGGGTTCAGGTCGAGGGCATTCCAGACTCGGCGGCACTGCGGGCGCTATGCGATGGCGTCGAGTTGCGCGACGGACCGACGCGCCCGGCACGCGCGGAAACCATGGACCCACCCGCGCTCTGGCCACGCGAACCGCCGATCCGCATGCGCCGCAACATCCCGACCCGGTGGTTGGCGATCACCCTGACCGAAGGCCGCAATCGGCAGGTGCGGCGCATGACCGCCGCGGTCGGACACCCGACCCTGCGCCTGGTCCGCTACCGGGTCGCGTCATGGACCATCGACGGCATCGAGCCCGGCCATACCCTGGAGATCACCACCAAATGAATATGCTCGCGGGTTCCGGCGACACTTCGACCCGACGCAACTGTCGCACGGCATGCACGCAGGATCGTTCAGGGTACCATTGCCACAAGCGCCCGACTTGCGGAATATGTGGGTGAACTGGGCCAACGTCGTTCGGGGAGCCAGCACAATGCGGATCGGCGTACTTGCAGTGGGGGTCGTTCTCGCCTTTCTGGGCGGTACCGTCGATGCCCGGGCGTCGGGCACGGAAGGCAGGTTCAGTTTCGAACGCAGCCTTTTCCTGCTGGCCGAGCGCGCGCTGAGCGGTGGCGAGGAAAGCATTTTCCTCGCCACGAGGCAGGTTCTGAGCGGCTACCCCTTGCTGCAGTATCTGGATTACCGCAGGCTGGCCCGCAACCTCAGTGCGGCGGATCCCCATGATATCGCTGCATTCCTGGAGGCCCACGACGACGGCCCACTGGCCCGGATGCTGCGCGATCACTACCTCGATCATCTCGCCAAGGAGGGACAGTGGGCCCTCTTTCTCCAGTTTGCCGGCGCCGACGACACCCTTTCCACCGAATTGACCTGCTATCGCCTGCAGGCGCTATTGCGTACTGGGCGAGGGGCCGAGGCAATGGCCCAGGTCGAGCCGATCTGGCTCCATGGACAATCCCGCCCCAAGGCCTGCGACCCCGTGTTGGAAGCATGGCGCGCCGAAGGCCTGCTGACCACCGCACTGGCGTGGCAGCGTCTGGAACTCGCGATGGAGGCCAACCAGACCAGCCTGGCGCGTTACCTGCGTCGGTATCTGTCCTCCAGTGACCGCGGTTGGGCCGACCGTTGGCTGGAACTCGACGGGGATCCGGCGCGAATCATCCGCGCCGGGTTCCGTGCTGGCGATCACCCTGCCGCGGGCAGAATGCTCGAGCGGACCTTCGTTCGACTCATCCAGCGCGATCCCGAGGCGGCGCTTGCCGCCTGGGCATCGCATGGCCGCCGGCTGGGACTCGACGCGGCCGCGCAACAGCGCATCCAGCATGCGCTGGCCCTGCGCCTGGCGGTACGCGGCCTTCCCGAAGCCCTGCCGTTCATGGCCTCGCTTCCCGAACACGTCTTCGACGATCAACTGCGACAGTGGCAGCTTCGCTCTGGGCTAAGGGATCGTGACTGGCCCGTTGTCGTCGCCGCGGTCGACGCCATGAGCCCCGATACCGGCGCCGAGGCCCAATGGCAATACTGGCGCGCGCGGGCACTGGAACAGATGGGGCGGTCCGCCGAAGCCGAACGAGCCTACCGTCAAGCCGCGCAGGAACGAAACTTTTTCGGTTTCATGGCGGCCGATCGTCTCGACCAACCCTACAGAATCGACCATCAACCACTGGCGGTTCCCGCCAACCTGCTGCAGCAGGTGTCGCGCATCCCCGCGGTCGAACGCATGCGCGAACTCGTGCTGCTGGAACGCTTGCCCGAAGCGCGTCGCGAGTGGTCCCATATGATCGATGATCTCGCGCCGGGCGAGCAGGAGGCGGCCGCGCGTCTATTCGCGGACTGGGGCTGGCACGACCGGGCGATCTTCACCGTCGCGAGGGCGCGCAACTGGAGCGACATCGACCTGCGCTTCCCGCTCGCGTTCACGGACCTTATCGTCGCTGGCGCACACAACCAGGACATCGATCCGGCGTGGGCGATGGCCATCGCCCGTCAGGAAAGCGCCTTCCTGCATGACGTGCGCTCCTCCGCCGGAGCCCTCGGCATCATGCAGATCATGCCCGCCACCGGTCGCTCGGTCGCGAACAGCGCCGGGGTCCGCATCCGCAACAACAACGACATCCTCGACCCAGCCAATAACACCCGCCTGGGTACCTATTACCTGCGTCGCAATCTCGACGGTTTCGGCGGCCACAGCCTGCTCTCGACCGCCGCCTACAATGCCGGCGCGCACCGGGTACGCTCGTGGCTGCCCGAAGCAGGGCAGATCGACCCGGATATCTGGATCGAACTGATCCCTTTCCACGAAACCCGGGACTACGTCCAGCGGGTCTTCGCCTACCGGATCATCTATGCGGTCAGACTGGGGCTGACCCCGCCCTCGCTGAATGCAATCCTGTTTCCGGTGACGCCTCCCGACCGGCTGGTGCAGGCCCGGGAAGACCACCTCGCCAGACTGGGTATCGCCGGCCCGCGGCAGGTGACCAGCAGGAGCTACTGCGATGCCCCGGGTTACACGGCCGCCAACTGCATCTGAACATCCGGAGCCCGCAGCATGGAATCCTGGGTTGAAGCCATACGCGAGTCGATCAGGAATGCCACTGGTGAGGATTTCCTGCCGGCACGCAGTGCCAGCATCGGCGGTGGCTCGATCAGCCAGGGTTTCAGCCTGACCGGTACCGACGGCCGCCGTTTCTTCGTCAAGAAGAATCATTCCAAGCTGCGCGCGATGTTCGACGCGGAGGCCGCCGGACTATCCGAGCTCGCACGCTGCGAAGCGCTGCGGATACCTCGGGCCATCACCCTGGTGGACCACGGCAATGCCTGCTTTCTGGTGCTCGAGCACCTTGACCTTGGTGGCCCCGCCGACGGGGCGGCGCTCGGCCGCGGCGTCGCCGCGCTGCATGCCATCATCGGCGCGCAGTTCGGCTGGACCATGGACAACTTCATCGGCAGCACACACCAGCCAAACTCACCGTGCAGCAACTGGACCGCGTTCTACCGCGAACATCGTCTGGCATTCCAGCGCCGACTGGCCAACAGAAATGGCGCCGGCGCCGGGCTGCTGGACGCAGTTACCCGGCTGGAGACGGAACTGGACGGTTTCTTCTCCCAGCACCGGCCCGAGCCCTCTCTGCTGCACGGCGATCTCTGGAGCGGGAACTGGGGGTATCTGCGCGACGGTTCGCCGACGCTGTTCGACCCTGCGGTGTACTTCGGCGACCGTGAGGCCGACATCGCAATGATGGAGTTGTTCGGGCACCCAGGAGCCGACTTCTTCGCGGCCTACAACGAATTCCAACCTCTCGACGTGGGCTACTCAGCTCGGCGCGATCTCTACAACCTCTACCACATCCTCAATCACTACAATCTCTTCGGCGGTGGGTACGCATTGCAGGCGGAACGCATGGCGCAGCGGCTATTGGCTGAGTTGCACTGACACGAACGGCCATCGCGCAGGGTGCCGTGAGGCGCCGGCGCGGAGTCGGGAGAAGGTAACGCGTCACGACTCCTCTATTCCCGAGGGATCGGGGAAAGTCTATGATCACCAGGCGTCGCCGAAGCATGGGAACACCAGCGACAGGCAGGCCAAGAGGGGGAGTACCATGCGCCGGCATCCGCGCAGAACATTCGCGATCCTTACGAGCTGTTCCGTCGTGTTTCTCGCCGCCTGCGGCAGCGGCGGCCCGGCAACAGACGCTGGCGCAGTTTCGGCGCCGGCGGTCACGGTCGTTCAGGTCGCGCCCGAACCGGTTACCGAGACGCGGGAATTCGTCGGCCGCGTGACGGCCGCCGAGCGCGTCGAGCTTCGCCCGCGGGTGCAGGGGTTCCTGCGCGAACGAAATTTCGTCCAAGGGCAGAAGGTCGCTGCCGGAGACCGGCTGTTCCTGATCGAACCCGAGCCCTACCAGGCGGTTCTGGCCCAGCGTGAGGCGGATCTTCGCCGGGGCCAGGCGGAGCTGACCAACGCTCAGGCGCAGCTTCTCCGTGGCGAGGAACTCCTGAAAGACAACAACATCCCGCGCGCACGGGTCGACGAACTGCGCGCAGCCAAGTCCGTCGCCGAGGCCGGAATCGCCCAGGCCGAGGCGGCGCTCAAAGGCGCGCAACTGAACCTGGACTACACCGAAATCGTCGCCCCGATCGACGGCAGCATCGGCCTGGCACGCTTCTCGGTCGGCAACCTGGTCGGACCCGACTCCGGCGTGCTGGCGACACTGGTGCAGCAGGACCCGATCTACGTCCAGTTCCCACTGACCCAACGCGACCTGCTGGCCAAGCGTCGGCTGGTGCGGGAACGCGGCGGCGACCCGGCGGCGGTGGTTGTCCATCTGCGCCTCGCCGATGGCTCGCGCTACGAGCATGCCGGGCGGATCGATTTCGTCGATGTGACCGTCGACCCCGGCACCGACACCGTGCTCGTCCGCTCGCTGTTCGCCAACCCCGATTCCCTGCTGCTGGCGGGCCAGTTCGTCGAGGTTGTGGTCGAGAGTGGCGAGCCGGAGACCGCACTGCTGTTGCCGCAGTCCGCGTTGCAGATCGACCAGACCGGGATCTTCGTGCTGGCACTGGATGACGAGAATCGGGTACAGATCCGCCGCGTCGAAACGGGTCCGATGATCGGGGCGCGTGTCGTCGTCCGAAGCGGGCTTAACCCGGGCGACCGGGTGGTGGTGGAAGGCGTGCAGAAGGTACGCCCGGGGCAGGCGGTCACCGCCTCGCCCTGGCAGCCACCGGTCCGGGATTAGCCCGCGATGTTTTCCAGCCTGTTCATCGACCGCCCGCGCCTCGCCATCGTCATTTCCGTGGTCATCACGCTGGCGGGAGTCATCGCGCTCACGCGCCTTCCCGTCGCCCAGTTCCCGGATATCGTGCCACCGCAGGTGCAGGTCACCGCGTTCTACCCTGGCGCCAGCGCCGAGGTACTGGAAGCGACCATCGCCCAGCCGGTGGAGGGCAAGGTCAACGGCGTCGACAACATGCTGTACATGAAGTCGACATCGACCAACACCGGCGCGTATTCGCTGACCGTCACCTTCGCACTCGGTACCGATCCCGACATCAATACGGTCAACGTGCAGAACCGTGTCGCACTCGCCGAGGCGCAGCTTCCCGAGGAGGTGAAGCGGCTGGGGCTCACCGTGCGCAAGAAATCCGCCGGGCTGCTCCAGGTGGTGGCGCTGTACTCACCCGAACGCAGCTACGACGGGCTGTTCATCAGCAACTACGCCACCATCAACCTGCTGGACACCCTGGCCCGGGTACCCGGTGTCGGCGAGGTATCGCTGTTCGGCGGCCAGGATTACAGCATGCGCATCTGGCTGAGTTCGGATCGCCTGACCGCGCTGGGGCTCACGCCGGCCGATGTGGTCCAGGCCGTTCGCAGCCAGAACGTGCAGGCAGCGGTGGGCCGGATCGGCGCCCAGCCGATGACGGCGGACAACCAGTTCCAGATCACACTGCAGGCGCAGGGCCGGTTGTCCGAGATCGAGGAATTCGAACGGATCGTGATCCGGGCGAACCCCGACGGCTCCACGGTGCGTGTCCGCGACGTGGGCCGGGTGGAGCTCGGCGCCAGGAGCCAGGATGCGCTGGCGCGCCTGAACGGCGGCGATACCGCCGGCATCGCGATCTATCAGGCCCCCGGCGCGAATGCGCTGGCGGTCGCCGAGGGCATCCGCGGCGCGATGGAGGGGCTGGCCGAACGCTTCCCGGACGACCTCGATTACCACATCGTGTACGACACCTCGGAGTTCGTCAGCGCGAGCCTGGAAAAGGTCGTGCACACCCTGTTCGAGGCCTTCGTACTGGTGGTCCT
Organism: Thioalkalivibrio sp.; assembly: GCA_007136145.1. GTDB lineage: Bacteria > Pseudomonadota > Gammaproteobacteria > Ectothiorhodospirales > Ectothiorhodospiraceae > Thioalkalivibrio. The sequence goes on along the minus strand of SLHN01000179.1, from coordinate 930 downwards.
CGTCGTGTTCCTGTTTCTCGGGAGTCTGCGCGCAACGCTGATCCCGATGATCGCGGTACCGGTCGCGCTGGTCGGCGCCTTCGCCTTCCTGCTGATGCTCGGCTTCTCGGTGAACACGATTTCGCTGCTTGCGGTGGTGCTGGCGATCGGCATCGTGGTGGACGATGCGATCGTCGTCGTCGAGAACGTCGAGCGGATCATGGAGGAAGAAGGCCTGGCGCCGCGCGAGGCCGCGAAGAAGGCGATGACGCAGATCACCGGTCCGATCCTGGCGATCACGCTGGTGCTGCTGTCGGTGTTCGTGCCGGTCGCGTTCATCCCGGGAATCACCGGCCAGATGTTCCAGCAGTTCGCCGCGGTAATCGCGTTCGCGATGCTGATCTCCGCGGTGAACGCGTTGACGCTCGCCCCGGCCCTGTGCGCACTGCTGTTGAAGCCCGCGCAGCACCGGCGCGGGCCGATGCGTTACGTACTCGGCGGCATCGACCGCGTGCGCGACGGCTACGCATTCGTGGTCGCCCGCCTGGTGCGGGTATCCGCGCTGGTGGGGGTGCTGATCCTGGTGCTCGGCTTCGGCACCTTCGGCCTGTTCCAGGCGATCCCCGGCGGATTCCTGCCGCAGGAGGACCAGGGTGCCTACATGGCCGAGATCCAGTTGCCGCAGGGCGCATCGGTAAGCCGGACGCTGGAGGTCGTCAAGCAGGTCGAGGCGATCGCGGCGGCCGATCCCGCAGTCGAACACGTACTGGCGGTGGCGGGATTCAGCATGCTCGATGGCGCGGTCCAGCCCAACAGCGCGTTCCTGATCGGTCGTCTGAAGCCCTTCAGCGAGCGCCGGACTCCCGACCTCAAGGTCGACGCCGCGATCGCCTCCACCTGCTTGACCACCTCCAGCGTCCGGGTCACCGCGGCCCCCTGCGGCAGCTGGAT
>SLHN01000237.1 GCA_007136145.1 Thioalkalivibrio sp. | reverse complement strand
GGTTAGCCGCCGTTCGGGAGGTCGTAAAAGTTTCGGGCGTTGCGGGTGGTTTGGGCGGCGAGCTGTTCGGTCTCGATGCCGCGCAGGCGCGCGACGTGTTCGCCGATGTGCGGCAGGAAAGATGGCTCGTTGCGGCGTCCGTACGGCAGGCCCTTGGGCAGGGTTCGCGGGAGGAGGTAGGGCGCGTCGGTCTCCAGCAGCAGCCGATCCTCGGGAATCCGCGGCACCAATTGCTGCAGTTCCTGGCCCCGGCGTTCGTCGCAGACCCAGCCGGTGACGCCGATGTGGCAATCCATCTCGAGGTAACGGTCCAGCGCGGCTGCGTCGCTGGTGAAACAGTGCACCACGGCGGCGGGCAGGCGATCACGGTACCGCGCGAGGATGGCACCGAAATCGTGGCTCGCCTCGCGTTCGTGCAGAAAAACCGGTTTTTGGAGATCGGCGGCGAGTTCGAGTTGAGCCTCGAAGGCGAGGCGCTGTGCGGTCGGAGTCGAGTGGTTGCGGTAGTAGTCGAGGCCCATTTCGCCCATCGCGGCCACCAGTGGGTGCCGCGCTTCGTCGGCGAAAACATACGCTGTCTGGTCGCGCCATTGGCTGGCATGGTGCGGATGTACACCGAGCGTCGCGCGGAGCCGGTCGGGGTGGCGGTCGGCGAGTTCCAGGCTGCGCCGGCTCTCCTTTTCGTCCGATCCGGTTACCATGAGCCAACGCACGCCGGCCTCGACGGCACGATCCATGATGGCGTCGTGGTCGCCCTTGAAGCTGTCATGGGTAAGGTTGACGCAGATATCGATCCATTCCATGCGCGTTATGCTAACCCGGTCTGCGGCATGAGCGTGAAAGTCCCGCGTAGGGTGCCGTGAGGCGCAGCCGAACCGCACCGGAACCACGCTGGCAAATTCCTGGCGTTGCGGCCTCGAGCGGCGCAATTCGCTGCGCTCATTGGCACCCTACGGCTTTTGTGGTGTGCGTGCGTGGGGTACGCGGGTTGAACCAGATGCAGCCGGCATTGCCTATCGCAGAACCGCGATGACGACGAGAGGGATACCGATGAAGGACGCCGCACCGAAGATGATCCTGTTGAGCGAATACCAGGCCCCCGATTGGCGGGTCGAGTCGCTGGAACTGGTTTTCGACCTCGATCCGGAGGCGACGCGAGTGCTTTCTCGCTTGCAGGTGCGCAGGATCGACGGGGTGGCGGGAGTGCCGCTGCGATTGTACGGGGAGGGGCTTGAACGGCTTCGGCTCGAAGTGGATGGAGCCGCACCGCCCGCTGAATCGGTGGTTGAGGACGACCAGGGCCTGCTGTTGCACGGTCTGCCGGACTCGGGCGAGATTCTGATCGAGACGCGGATCCACCCCGCGGCCAATACCGCGCTGGAGGGATTGTACGTGTCGGGTGGAAGCCTGTGCACCCAGTGCGAACCGGAGGGGTTTCGTCGCATCACCTATTTCCCGGACCGCCCGGACATGCTGACACGCTACCGCGTCCGCCTCGAGGCCGACGCCGTGCGCTACCCGGTGCTGCTCGCCAATGGCAACCGGGTCGAGTCCGGCGAGTTGCCCGACGGGCGGCATTTCGCCGTTTGGGAAGATCCCTTCCCGAAGCCCAGCTACCTGTTCGCGCTGGTTGCCGGCGACCTGGCCTGCGAGTCGGACCGGTTTGTCACCCGCTCCGGGCGCGAGGTCGCGCTGGAAGTCTACGTAGAGCATCACAACCGTGAACGCTGCGCGCATGCGCTGGCATCGCTGGCGCGCGCGATGCGCTACGACGAGGAAGCCTTCGGTCGCGAGTACGATCTGGATGTGTACATGATCGTCGCGGTCGACGATTTCAACATGGGCGCGATGGAGAACAAGGGCCTGAACCTGTTCAATGCCAAGTACGTGCTTGCGAGCCCGGATACCGCGACCGACAGCGATTACGTGCATATCGAAAGTATCATCGCCCACGAATATTTTCATAACTGGTCCGGCAACCGGGTGACCTGCCGTGACTGGTTCCAACTGTCTCTGAAAGAGGGGCTCACGGTTTTCCGCGATCAGGAATTCACCACCGACATGACGCTGTTCGGCGTCAAGCGCATCGATGACGTGCAGCGCCTGCGGGCGTTCCAGTTCCCCGAGGATGCCGGGCCGTTGGCGCACCCCGTGCGCCCGGACCGTTACGCCGAGATCAACAACTTCTACACCATGACGGTGTATGAGAAGGGCGCCGAGGTGATCCGCATGCTGCGCACGCTGATCGGCCGCGAAACCTTCCGCCGGGGGCTGGATACCTATTTCGCGCGTTTCGACGGCCAGGCGGTGACCACCGACGACTTCGTCGCGGTGATGGCCGAAGTCTCGGGTCGGAATCTGGACCGATTCCGGCGCTGGTACACCCAGGCCGGCACCCCGCGGGTGACCGCCCGCAGCCACTTCGATGCCGCCTCCGGCACACTCACCCTCGATATCGAACAGCGCACACCCCCGACCCCCGGGCAGAATGACAAGGTACCATTGCAGATTCCGCTGCGGATCGCCCTGCTTGGACAGACGGGAGAACGTTTGCGCGCCTGTCTGGGTACTGCAGCGGAAGCCAACGAATGGGTTCTCGAGTTGACGGAGGCAGCGCAGTCCTTCCGTCTCGGCGGTCTGAGCGAGGCTCCTGCCGCCATTTCCTGGCTGCGGGGTTTTTCCGCGCCGGTGCGGCTGGACGCCAACCTGAATCCAGCCGAGCTGGCTCATCTGCTGGCCTACGACGACGATGCCTTTACCCGCTGGGATGCGGCGCAGGCG
>SLHN01000110.1 GCA_007136145.1 Thioalkalivibrio sp. | reverse complement strand
GGAAAACGTAGGGTGCCAATGAGCGCAGCGAATTGCGCCGTTCGCGGCCCGGGAGCCAGGGCCAGAGTCTGAGTGATGTCGGTGCGGTTCGGCTTCGATCCGCGTCGCACTACGGGGGTCTTTTGTATCTGACTATCAATACAATATGAGAAACCAATAAAAAAGAGGATGAGCTGATGGCGAAGGGAAAACGCGGGACCAAGCGTGGCGCGCGCGCTCCGATTGGATCTGCACCGGAAGGCGCGTACCGCCTGGCGCCGGACTGGGTAATCGTCGGACTGGCGGTTGCGGGGATCGTGGTTACCGCTTACCTGACCGCGGTCGCATGGATGAGCGAAACCCCCGCGTTCTGTGCCGAGGGGTCGGGTTGCGACCTGATCCAGCAAAGCCAGTGGTCCAGTCTGCTCGGGCTTCCAATCGCGCTCTGGGGGCTTTTTCTCTATGCGCTGGTGGGGGTGGTCGCCTACCGCATGCCATCGAAATTGAAAAGGTGGCGGCGTCTCTGGTTCCTTGCATTCGTTGGTGTCGCGATCAGCATTTATCTGACAGCCGTGGGCTGGTTTGTCCTTGAAGCCTTTTGTGCATGGTGTCTGCTTTCGCTGACCATCATCAGCGTGATTCTGATTGCGGTCTTCCTGCGGCGCCCGGCATCCGCTCCTGGCGTTGGATGGGGTTCCTGGCTGGCACGCAGCGCAGCGACCGGCCTGGTGGTGGCTCTGGCCCTGCATCTGTACTCCAGCGATCTGTTGTCGCGGCCGGAGAGTCCACGTCTGGCGGCGTTGGCGGTTCATCTCGATGAAGTCGGTGCACGCTACTACGGAGCCTCCTGGTGTCCCAGTTGCCGGGATCAGGCACGGCTCTTCGGCGTTGCAAGCGAGCGTCTCCCTTACGTCGAGTGTTCCCCGGGTGGTCGTGGGACGCCCATGGCGCAAGTCTGCGTCGCGGCCGGGATCGCCACCTACCCAACCTGGATCATTCGAGGCCGGCGTTTCGAGGAGGTCCTGCCGCCCCGGGAGCTCGCCCGTCTTTCCGGGTTCGATTGGGACGGACATGATCGCTGATGTTCCCTGAGCTCGATCCGATCCGCGCCCACACCGGGTAAATCCCGGCTAGACTGAGGGGAAGCGCAAATCGACGGTGGAGGCCGGCCAATGAAATACGTCCAGGATATTCTGAACGAGAAAGGACACGATGTGTATCGAATCAGTCCCGATCACAGCGTGCTGGATGCGCTGCGGCTGATGGCCGATCAGGAGATCGGTGCACTTCCCGTGATGGACGGAGACCGGCTCGTTGGGCTCATTTCCGAGCGGGACTACGCGCGCAAGGTCATCCTGATGGAGCGCAGTTCTCACAATACGCCGGTGCGGGACATCATGATGACGCGCGTGCCCTGTGTCGAGCCTTCGCGGACCGTGGAAGAGTGCATGGCGTTGATGACGGACAAGCGGGTGCGGCACCTGCCGGTAGTGCAGGATGGGCGGCTGGTCGGCATGGTGTCGATCGGGGATCTGGTGAAAACCATCATCGATGAACAGCAGTTCATCATTTCGCAGTTGGAGTTGTACATCGCCAGTTGAACAGTACCCGGGTCAATCCCCGGGCAGGTTCCGCGGGTGCCGGTTGGGACGAGGAGGGAACACTCATGCATCGTGACGATGATCAACGCCTTTCCGAGGCCCTGATTCGCGACGTCGAAAGGGACTTTCGCGAGACCGCGCATACGACGGGTGTAAAGGCTCCTGATCGACGCCTGGTCGACGCGATGCGGACGGTATCCAGGCGCGACTTTGTCCCTGATGCCGCGGCGCGCAACGCGTGGGATAACCGGCCCCTGTCCATCGGCTACGGCCAGACCATATCGCAGCCTTTCATTGTTGCGCTGATGACGCAACTGCTGGAACTGACCCCCGAGAGCCGTGTGCTGGAGATTGGTACCGGGTCCGGTTATCAGGCGGCGATTCTCGGTGAATTGGCCGCGGAGGTGTTCAGCATAGAGGTGGTGCCGGAGTTGGCCGAGACCGCCGCGACCCGACTGGAACGTCTGGGGTATCGGAACATTCAGGTGCGCGCGGGGAATGGTCGCGATGGCTGGCCGGAGGCCGCACCGTTTGACGCCGTGATTGTCACTGCCGGAGCGGACGAGGTTCCTCCCGCGTTGGTGGAGCAGTTGCGCACCGGGGGACGGCTGGTGATTCCGGTCGATGCGCGATGGGCTGGGCAGGACCTGATGGTCGCCGTGAAGCGCAGCGACGGTACCCTGTCCCAGCGCAGGGCGTTGTCGGTGATCTTCGTGCCCTTGATCGGTGGCTCAAGCGAGCAGTGAATATTGCCAAGGGCGGCTCGCTTCGGTACAAAGCAGGCTCGCTCGAGCATCAGGTAGGTCAGTCGCATGTCAGAAAGTGAACCGCAAACCCACCCCGAAAGTTTCCTGTCGGGCAGTGTTGGTCCCGAGAGCAGGGCCGCGCTTGAACAGCAACTCGCCGAGCATCGCGCGCACCTGGCTGCCTTGCCTGAAGGCGCCGCGTTCATCCATCGCGCACACCTGCTGCTGGATATCGGCGAGGTACTGGTCGGACTTGAGCGGGGTGGCGAGGCTTGGGAAACGGTGCGGCCGCTGCTTGATCCGCTCGTGGCCGCGGGTTCCTGGCAGGAAGCCGTAGAGGCCTGCGATGTTCTGTACCGGGCCGAGCAGGACGATTCCATCGTTGCCCTGGGTCACGGGGTCTGGCTCAGTGTAACTTACCCGGTCAAGGCTCAGACTACGGTGACCATGCTTGGTC
>SLHN01000256.1 GCA_007136145.1 Thioalkalivibrio sp. | reverse complement strand
GTTGCGGTAAAGGCGCTCCGCGTGCAGGATATTCACCACACCCTTGCCAGCCGCGTCGGTCTGCAGAAAATCTTCCAGCGTGACCGCTGGTTCGCCGAAGAAGCTTTCGCCACCCTGGCTCTCCAGTGTCAGCAGGGAGCGTTGGATCGCGCCGATACTGGCTGGGGCGACATTGCCGTATTGACCCGTGAGGTCCCGGCGGTTGTCGTTTACCCAGGCCAGCATCGCCCGCAGGTCCTTCAGATCCAGCAGTAGCCAGCCCTTGTCGTCGGCGACCCGGAAGATGAGTTGCATCAGCCCGGTCTGGGTATCGTTCAGATTCAGTAGACGACTCAGCAGCACCGGTCCGAAATCGGCGATGGTGAGCCTCCAGGGATGTCCGTGCTCGCCAAAGATGTCCCAGAACACGGTGGGCGCCCCGTACAGTTCGAGTGATTCGATGCCCACGCGGCGTGCGCGTTCGATCAGCCGCTCGCTTTCCGTGCCGGGTGCCGAGATCCCGGAGAAATCACCCTTGATATCGGGCACGAACACCGGAACACCCATGTCGGAAAAGGCTTGTGCCAGAACCTGCAGAGTGATGGTCTTTCCGGTTCCGGTGGCGCCTGCAATCAGGCCATGACGGTTGGCCATCCGAGGTACGATGGCGATCGGATGACCTGAAGCGCCGATCAGTAGTGGGTTGGTGCTCAAGACGGGTTCTCCGTTTACAGGACTGGTCGGGTTGATAACGAAGGCCATGCAAGCGGCTTCGCCGGCGCGCGAGCGGTTGGTCGCGGGGTCGGCGCGGCAATGGCCGCGGGCCAAGCACTCGTGAAAACCAGGAAGCGTAAACCGCATTCTATCCGCGAATTCGCATGGAAGGCACCCACGTGCCGGGTGGTTCAGATTGATCGGCTTGCGTTCATTGTCATTGGCCCTGGATGCCGCGAAGCCCCTACAATGCGACTCATGGCCGCAACCAGGGACACTGCTCAATGACACGTATCACCGTGATCGGCGCCGGCTTCGGCGCGCTGACCGCCATCCGCAAGCTGCACGCAGCCGACCCGCGGCTGACCATTGACGTGATCGCTCCGAAACCCGAGTTGGTTTACTACCCGAGCACGATCTGGATTCCCACCGGTTTGCGCAGTCCAGAGGATGTCGTGGTGGGTCTGGAGCCGTTCTTCAAGCGTATGGGCGTCAACTATCACCAGGCCTCGGTCACCGGGCTCAAGGATGGTGGGCGGGTTGTTCTGACCGATGCCGGTGAAGTGGCCAACGATGGCTTGATCATTGCCTCGGGCGGGCGTTTCCTGAAGAAGCTCCCGGGCATCGAGCATGCGATCACGCCGTGCGAAGGTGTGGAAGCGGCGGTGAAAATCCGTGATCGTCTTGCCGCGATGAAAGGCGGTACGATCGCCTTCGGCTTCGCCGGCAATCCGAAAGAGCCGGCGGCGATGCGCGGCGGACCGGTCTTCGAGTTCATGTTCGGAATCGATCAGCATCTGCGCAAGCGCGGCGACCGGGAGCAGTTCAAGCTGGTGTTCTTCACCCCGGCGCCGAAGCCCGGCAATCGGCTGGGACCCAAGGCTGTCGAGGGTCTGATGAGGGAGATGAAGCGGCGGAACATCGAGCCGCATCTGGGTCATAAGCTGAAGGGTTTCGGCGCCGACAAGGTCACCACCGAAGGTGGCGAGTTCGGCGCGGACCTGATCGTGTTCATGCCCGGGATGACCGGCAACGCCTGGTTCGACAACACCGATCTTCCGCGTTCCGACGGCGGACTGCTGCAGGCCAATGCCCATTGCCAGGTGACGGGGCAGGACAAGGTCTACGTCGCTGGCGATTCCGGAAGTTTTCCGGGGCCGGACTGGCTGCCGAAACAGGCGCACATGGCGGATCTGCAGGCCGAGGCTGCCGTCGCCAACCTCCTGGGTGAGTTCAAGGGCCAGGCTCCGAGCCATACCTTCAAGGCCGAGTTGATCTGTATCGTCGATACGCGGACCAGCGGGATACTGGTCAAACGGACCGAAACCCGGAATGTGATCCTGCCCTCGACGCCAGTCTTCCACTGGGCCAAGCGAGCCTTCGAGTGGTGGTACCTGCGGCAATACCGTTGATGGATGGCGGTGGCCACGTACGTTCCAGCAGTGCGTTCGGCGGTGTCTGAGGCAGCGGATCGGGGAGGGGAATTCCGGCCCGCGTGGTGGTTGCCCGGCGGGCATCTGCAAACGATCGTTCCCAACACGCTGCGCTGGCGTCGGGGGTTGTCGTTGCGCCGGCAGCACCTGACCTTGCCGGATGGCGATTTCGTCGCAGTGGACTGGGCTCCGGATCCGGGTGGTCCGATCGTGGTTCTGTTGCACGGGCTGGGTGGTGGCAGCGGATCGGCTTATGCGCGCGGTCTCATGCGTGCCCTGCATGATCGGGGGTTCTGGGCCTGCACCATGCATTTTCGTGGCGCCTCCGGCAGACCGAATCGCAAACCGCGTAGCTATCACATGGGTGAGAGCGAGGACCCGCGGTATGTTCTCGGCGAATTACGCCGTCGCCACAATGCGCGTGGCCTTGCCGCGGTGGGGGTTTCTCTCGGGGGCAGTGCGCTGTTGCACAGTATTGCCACGGAGGGGGAGGGTACCGGTGTCGACTGCGCGGTTGCGGTCTCCGTGCCGTTCTCCCTGCATGTCGCCGAACAGCGGTTGAATCGTGGGTTTTCGCGATTGTATCAGCGCCATATCCTGCGCCAACTGCGCAGGCAGTGGCGACGGAAGTGTGACGTGCTTGCGCGTCGGGATATGGCCGAGGGCCTGGATGGCCTGCGTACGTTTCGACAGTTCGATACCCGGATTACCGCGCCCCTGCATGGATTCCGCGATGTGGACGACTACTACGATCGTGCCAGCAGCATCGGCAGGATCCGGTACATTCGTGTTCCGACGCTGTTGATCAGTGCCGAGAATGATCCGTTCATGACTCCGGAAGGGCTGCCGGCGCCGGAGCACCTGTCGGATTGCGTCATCCTCGAGCGGCACGCCCAGGGAGGGCACGTCGGCTTCCTCGAGAGCAACGGACGCAGCTACCTTGAGCGGCGTATTCCGGACTATCTGCTTGAGCAGTTCCGCAACGGATAAATCGTGCCCGGAGAGGTTCGACGCGCCTCACCGTGGTCATTGGAGGGCAATGATGTTCTGGAAGATGCTGACGCTGGCGGTGCTTATTTGGTTTGCCTGGTGGCGCCTGCGTCAATGGTTGCGCGAGCGTCGCTTGCGCGCCCAGGGTGAGCCGGTGCCTGAAAAGCAGGGCGTCCGGCCGATCACGATCCTGGCGGGAGCCATGCTGCTCGGCTACGGCGGTTACCTGGCCTGGGTTCTGGTGATGCAGGCTTTGGCGACCTTCCAGGGCTGATTGATTGCACGCCTTGGCAAACGCCGATGCTGTTCCGGTAGGGTGCCGTGAGGCGAAGCCGAACCGCACCGACACAGAACGCCGTCGCAGGTTTCCGGGCGTCGGGGCCTCGAACGGTGCAATTCGCTGACGCTCATTGACACCCTACTTGTTGCCTGTTGCGTGGGGTGGTGCATCGTGGGGGCATGGAAGTGCAGGGCAACGTCACTGGCATCACTGAACAGATTGTCGTGGGGACTTGTCACACATTCGAAACGAAGAGGGAACGTCATGGCACCTTTGATCAAGAGCGGAATCTGGCTTCCCGTCCTGCTGCTTCTGACGGCTGTCGCTCGGGCTGATGTTCGTGAGCCGGCGGTCCCACTGGATCAGATGATCATGGTCGAACTGGCGACGGTTGGTTTCGAAAGCCTCAGCGGTTCACCGGTGGTTCTGCTCAGGGAGCCGGCCTCGGGCGACGTGGTGCTGATCAGCATCGGTCCGAACGAGGCACTGGCCATTTTGCTGGCGCTGCGCGAGGTCCCAACGCCACGGCCGATGACCCATGATCTTCTCGCCAATGTCATCGCGGCCAGCGGCGGATCGGTGGAACGCGTGATGGTCGATGCGCTGGTCGGAAGTACCTATACAGGATTGATCGAACTGCATCTGGAGCATCGCGATGCGCCGGTGCTGGTCGACAGCCGACCCAGTGACGCGCTGGCGCTGGCTGTGCGAACGGGAGCGAGCTTGCTGGTTGCGCCCGATGTGCTGGTTGCGACGCGCGGGTTGGAATTCGAGGGGCTGCCGGAGTCCCAGCAGGTGGTCACGGCACTCGGAATCACCGTGGGCGCGGTGACTCCGGACCTGCGCGAGGCATTGCGTTTGCCTGACCGACCCGGCCTGCTGGTGAGCAGGGCAGTCGGTGAGGCCGCCGAGCTGGGTCTCGCCGCAGGCGCGATGGTGCTTGAGGTCAATGGTGAGGTTCCTGATTCGCCGATGGCGTTCCTCGAACTGGTTCGGCGGACACCGTCTGATTCCCGAGCGACGCTGAGCATCTGGCAGGATGGCGAGATTCGGGAAATCGATTTATCCACCGATGTTCCGGAGCCACGGCGACCGCCGGCGGATGGTGACGGGCTGCGCGTACAGGACAGCCGGGTCTCTCCCCTGGACCTGACCCGACTTGTCCCACTACCCACGAAACACGCTTAGGGTGCCAATGAGCGTCAGCGAATTGCACCGTTCGAGGCCCCGAGGCCTGTGATCGCGGCCCGGCGCGGTATCGGTGCGGTTCGGCTGCGCCTCACGGCACCCTGCGGGGGTGCGCTTTGGTGGTGTACTGGCGCGGTCATCCGCTGGATCTACCAGGGAATCGTGCTACCGTCGATGTCGATGAAACGGCCGTTGTCCGCGTCGGACGCCTTGTCGAGTGTCCGTAGCATCGAGGTCACCGATTCGGTCACCGTGATCTCCGCATTCGGACCGCCCATGTCGGTAAGCACCCAGCCTGGATGCAGGATCAGGGTCAGGATGCCCTGGTCCGCGAGATCCCGGGCCATGCTCATGCCGACGGCATTCAGTGCAGCCTTCGACGAACGGTAGATATAGACACCGCCGGATCCGTTGTCGGCAATCGAACCCATCTTGGAACTCAGCAGCGCAATGCAGGGGCGGGTCCCCGTGCGCAGATTTGGCAGCAGGGTCTCGGCGACCTGGCGCGGCGCGACGGTATTGATGCGAAACGTCTCCAGCCACGCATCTTCGTCGGTGCTGCCGAAGGTATCCGGGACCGGCCCGTACACACCTGCGTTGTTGATGAGAAGATCGACGCCCTTGCCGTTGAGAGTCGCGGCAAGATTGGCCCGGTGCGCCGCGTTGGTGACATCCAGGGGAAGTACCGTAAGGAGGTCAGGGTGGGCTTGTGCCAGTTCCATCAGTTCACCCGACGACTCCGGGCGCCGCGCCCCGGCGTACACACGGTCTCCGCGTGCCAGCAACTGGCGTACGAATTCAAGTCCCAACCCTCGGCCACAGCCAGTAATCACAACAGTCTTCATCACTGATTTCCCAGATTGCATGGAGGGGACATTCTACCGCTGGTAGCAGAACAGGCGCTGCGCAACAATGTCCGCGGACACCCGTAGGCCCATGCCGCGAACGTCGTACTGTCGTAGCGCGTCCGCAACCGCCGGATCCGCGGCTTCCTCGGTATTGAGTTCAACCCGCCTGCCACTCGGCAGCGTGTCCAGCCACTCGGGGTGAAAAACGGTACCGGATTCCTGCGGGAACAGCGCCACGTAGCCGATTCTCGACTCGACCAGATCCTGAAAGAAGTGGGAGCCGAACGAAAGGTCGGGGATCAGTCCCGCGCCAAGCTCCGCGACCTCGACCAGCACTGCGACGCGACTTATGTCCGCGAACCGGACAGGTATACCCAGTTCCGGGCTGCTGGTGCCCCAGCGCCCCGGCCCGATCAGCAACGTCGGACACTCGTCGCGGTCCGAAACCTCGCGGTTCAGGCGCCCGACCAGACGTGCGATGGCGAAACGCTGAGAGACCTGCAGCGCGCTGTAGCGCGGGCCATCGACATGGATGATCCGGTCGATTGGCTGATCCATGTTGCCACCCATGAAGCGGCCCTCGGTCGAGAACAGAAGGCGGTCCGCGGGTACCCGGTCGGGCAAATGCACCTCGCGAGCTTCGCCCAGCGTCTGTAGCGGACGGCACTGCACCAGGTTGACCGATGGTGTGCCGTCGTCGGCGAGATGCAGGGTAAACTCGATGTCGACCGGGTAGGCGTAGGCCTTTTCCAAGGTATCCAGCAATCGCCGCAGCATCGGGACGAAGTCGGTTTCGCGCAACAGCGGATTAAAGGTCAGCCGCCAGATCGGGCCGCCGTCGGTGCGTTCGCGCGAGCGTTCCGTGGCTTCCCGGTCGAGTTCCGCCACCCAGCGCAGCGGGAGTTCGGGCGCGGCCTGGACCAGTTGGCGCAGCGAAATCGAACGCAGCCGGTTGTCGATGATATCGAGGACATCCACCGCATGCTGAGAGTAGCGGTAGGCATCGCCGGCGTCACGAAACGGGCGCTTGTGTGGCTGATCCAGCGCGACCACACAGGCGTGATCGCCCTCGATCCGGTCCACCGCCCGGGTGCCAAGTCCAAGCACCAGGCGGAGCATGCCGGCCTTCGGGTCCATCTCGGAATCCCAGGCGAAGACATTGCGAGAGACGCCGACTCCGGCCGCGTCGGGGAGGTACACAGAGTCGTGGTAGCGGCCGTTGACCCGCTGCAGCAAGAGACCCATCGGCTCTTCCTGGTTGGCCAGCCCTCGCTGCTGGCGGTAGACCAGGGCGTCCTCGCTCATGCTGGACGCGAAAACCAGGCGTATCGCCTCCTCGAGTTGTTGCATCCGCGCCTCGGGAGAGCCCTGGTTGACCCGGAACGTGCTCTCGTACTTGCCCGCGAAAGCATTGCCGAACCCGTCCTCCAGCAGGCTCGACGAGCGAACCAGGATCGGATATTGGCCGAAGTAGTCGAGCACGCGCTCGAGTTCCAGGTGTACCTCGTCGGGAATCTCGCCTTCGAGCATGTCCCGGTGCAGCGACCGGGCGGCGTCGAAATAGCCCTCGGCGGTGCGCTGGCGCATGATTCGCGGCCACCAGCCGTTGTGCACCAGATACGAGTAGTAGACATCGGAGCCGACGTAAAACGAGTCGTGAGGTTCGAGGTGTCGCTCCCAGCGCTCGGGATCCTCGCTCAGCAGGATCTTGCGTGCCAGCAACATTCCGACCGCCTTGCCGCCGATATAGCCGGTGCCGATCATGCGGGCGCGCACCGCGAGAAGGTCCTCCAGTGTCAGGTAACGGCGTGCCAGTTCGAGGATGCGCGGCTCGCGGCCGATCACGACCTGCAGCAGGTGCTCGAGCACCCCGGAGCGCCGCGATTCGTCGACGTCAGGTGCGGAGACTTCCGCGGCCTCGAGGAAAAGCCGATCCCAGCAGTCGAGCTGACGCCGGCTGGTACCCTCGCGCCGATAAGCGAGCGCGGCCTGCAGACGGGTGGCATCGCTACTGTCGACTACCGGCAGGAAGCGCGCCCCGCGTTGCCGGTGTGGCAGAAACATCGTTGGCGATTGTCGGCGCCACACTTTCACCGGCTGAATCTGGCGCTCGTTGTCGGCGTGATGCACGTCGATCAGGACCTGGGTGGTCTCGCGGATCCGGGACAGTGTGATGTGCGAGTGATTCTGGGGCTGTAGCGCGAAATATGCGACCGTATCCAGCTCGAACAGATAGGGGCAGACCACCCGAAAGAAATTGCCGACCATGTAGTCGGTGGCCCAGGCCGAAAGTAGATCCGACAGGCAATCGCAGACGTAGAACGCGCCGCGTCCATGGTCCGTGATCAATTGGTAGACCTGCGCGGTGAAGGCCTCGAAGCCGCCCTGGGCCTCCAGTTGAAATGTTTGCACGCCGGGACCGGCCGGCAACAACGGTGCGTGGTGACCGAATCGCAGGTAGATGATCTGGCGTCCCTGCGCCGAGGCGGCGGCAACGAAGGGTTCCACGAAGCGACGGTAGTCCTCGATATCGTCGACACGCCAGACTACGTTGTCGCCGATACGCAAACCATCGAGAATCGTGTCGAGGCCCTCGATTCCGGTGGAAACCGTCATTGCTGACTCCGCTTCGGTCATGCTCGACTCGGGCTTCCGGAAGTGAGAGACAAGGCAAGGCTACCGGGGACGGTTGCCACTTGCAGCCGCTGCCATGGGGAGAGGATTTCCGGTACCATCCGGCTACTGTACCTTGATCCGGTTGTTTCAACCCATCAGGGCCGACGCATCCCGGGGGCGTGGCGGAACTGGTAGACGCAGCGGACTTAAAATCCGCTGGTAGAAATACCGTGCCGGTTCGATTCCGGCCGTCCCCACCATTTCAGTAAAATCACCCGCGGCTGCCGATTGGTTGCCATCGCTGCACGGCATCGCCGCCAGCCAAGGATTCAGGAGGATTCGCCGCGATGGGTCAGGTTTCCTGGTCCTTTTTGCGCTTGAACACGATCGGAGATCCGCCGGCACTGCGCTTGACCATCCATTGGGCAAGCGCGGAATCCATATAGGTGGCGTGTCCGGGAAACCAGTCCTCGAGCGCTCGGGCCAGGCGTCTTGCCACCGCGCGATCACCGCCGGCAACCAGTTGCTGGACCTCGCGCATTGAAGCCATGACCCGGTCGTGTTCATCCACGTGGCAGTCCCGTGCGGGATAGCCCTCCGTGGACATCCACGCGGCCTCTTCGGCGAAATGGTGTTCGGTATGGGCGGCCAAGCGATCGAGAACCGCGGGAACTTCGTCGTCCGGCACTACCTGCATGGCCCGCACCAGTTCGATGAATTCACGATGGATATCGTCCATCGGACCGTAGCCCAACAGGAAGTCTTCTTCCCAGACTGACTCATGCTTTTCGTTGCTCGTCACTGCGTCATTCACCGATTGCCAGTATTCAACGGGCAGTGAGGATATCACCGACCGAAAACCGATGCCTGTCCGTCGGGAAACCCTGGGCTTTGCTCAAATTGCGAGTGTGCCAATCCTTTCGAACTCCACTCCGATGATCTGTCGCATCGGATTCTTACCCGTTATCGCGTTCCAGGGTGACGAAGGTATAGCTGTATCTGTTTTTTTCATCCGGGGCATGAGGTTCCCTGCTGATCTCGCGCCACTCCGGACCGATCTCCGGGAACCAGGTGTCACCCTCGAATTCGTGGTCGATCCGGGTCAGGTAAATGCGGTGGGCCATGGGCAACATGTCGACGAACAGGCTTGTGCCCCCGATCACGAAGAGCTCCGGAGCGTCTCCGGCGGCGCGGATCGCCCCATCCAGTGAATGCACGACCGTGGCCCCCTCGGCCCGATAGTCAGGGTTCCGGGTAATCACGATGGAGACTCTTCCCGGCAACGGGCGACCGATCGATTCCCATGTCTTGCGTCCCATGAGCATCGTGCCTCCCCTGGTGGTGCGCTTGAAGAACTGCAAATCCGCGGGCAGATACCATGGGAGCGCGTTGTTGTGTCCGATCACGCGGTTGCGATCGATGGCGACGACGTAGGAAATCTTCATGGGGCGAAGATACACATTACGGGATGTGGGGCACAAGAGACGGCGCGTTCGCGGAATTGGTGGGCATGCAGCGAGTGCCGGGATGATCCCCGGGTTATGGATGCGGTCGGCATGCGTGAAGCGCGGGTTTCAAACGGCTATTGTCGCGGGGAAACGCCTCGTGGCGCCACGGGCTCCGTACCCGAGTGAACATCCCGAGCAAGCACGTCTCTAAGGCCATAGCTGCCGATGTGGTGCATGCCGGTGGGCCGCATCGCGGTGCACGGTGATAGCGCTTGGAATTCGCGTTCAGTAGACTCGTGCGGTCAAGAGGTGGTCTCAGGGAGTATGGGCCACCCGTCATTTCGCGTCGCTGCCGCACCGACCTCGGGGGTGGCGGCAGGAGATAGTCATGAAGAGATTCGATGTTTATGTACACACTTCACATGGATTACAGGCGGTAAAGCACGGATTTTCCTGGCCCGCGTTGTTTTTTACTTTTCTGTGGGCCTTCTTCAAGCAGATGTGGGGGGTGGGATTTGCGATTCTCGGCGTATTTCTTACGCTGAGCTTTCTGGAGGCGTTGTTCAGTCAGGGTGGACAGGTGCTGGGTTCTTTCCTGATTTTCACCACCCAGTTGGCGGCATTCGTCATCATCGGGTGGAAAGGTAACGACTGGCGACGCAGACACCTGGAAGGCCGCGGTTTCGAGAAGTTTACGCAGGTGCATGCGGAAACCCCGGACCAGGCCATCGATGTGGCGGCACAGGGGGTTGGAGAACGTGCGGAAAATGTCCGTTAGAATCCAGCCGCCGAGGCTTCTGGTCTGGTGGGCACCATGCACCAGCACCAGCACCAGCACCAGCACCAGCACTAGCACCAGCCTTCGCTTCGTCTCCGAGCCCTGCGGTGGGCTATCGGTGGGTGCGCCACCCGCATGAGCACGCTTTCCAGGCCCGTGAATGCTCCGATGCCCTGGGATGGTGGCTACGTTTCGTTGACACGTCGTATCGACACGACCCGTTGATCCCGATATGTGACGGCGACCCCTTGGGAATGCGAACCCCCGGATCGGAAGGTGGGACGCCGATACCTGGTTGACACATGGGCGCATCGTTGAATAATCGGGATCAGTGTGGGTGCCATATCTCGTGGCAGCCCACCGGAACCACTAGCGGGATGGGGCTTCACTGTTTCGACGCGCACTATGTCGGCAGGCGCGAACTTCGGCAGCGGCTTCTGGCCTAGGTGCCATCCACATCAAGGGATTGGGCGCGGAATGAAGCGACTGGACAAACGGATGGCACTCCAGACGGCTCTTCTCGCGGCGGCGGGATACGCGGTGGTGGCGCTGCCATGGATCCTCGTTTCCGACCATCTCCTCCTACTGCTGGCTAGTGATGACTCAGGCCATCTTGTCCGGTTGCATAACTTCTAGTGCGCGTTTTTCGTTGCCGTGACATCGTTGCTCCTGTTCCTGCTGGTGCGGCACATCCTGGTGCGCGAGGCGAAGGTTACCCGCAAGGCCCGGCGACTGACG
>SLHN01000082.1 GCA_007136145.1 Thioalkalivibrio sp. | reverse complement strand
CGAGCCGACGATCGCCACCGCCAGCGCCACGAGAAGAATCGGCGCCGCGCCACGACTGCCGCGACCCCCGCGCACGCCGTGCATCACGGCCCGGGACAACTGCGAAAGCATCAGGATGCCGAACAGCAAGCCCATCAGGCGGATATTCAGACGCATGTCGCCGTTCAGGATATGGCTGAACTCGTGCGCGATGACCCCCTGCAGCTCCGAGCGGCTCAGTTCCCGGAGGCAGCCCCGGGTCACGCCGATCGCGGCATCGGAAGGGGTATAACCGGCGGCAAAGGCGTTGATGCCCTGTTCGTGTTCGAGCACGTAGATCTCCGGCACCGGCACGCCCGAGGCAATCGCCATTTCCTCGACGACGTTACGCAGCCGGCGGTAGCCGGGATCGGTCGTGTCCGGTGAAATCAGCGTGCCGCCCATTTCCTGGGCCACCACGCCACCACCATCGCGCAGCCGGCTCGTTCGGATCCAGCTCGCCAGCATGATCACCACAAGGGTGATCAGGCCAGCAGTGGTCGCGACTGGAACGAACTCTTCGATCGTCAGTCCCCGAACCAGCGCCTCGGCATCGGAAAACATGATCCACCCGAGGGCCGCCACGGTTCCGATCACGACCACGATCAACGCGACCGCAATCGCGAACAGCGCCACCAGTCGCTTCGACTGCCCCTGAGCGCGGCGCTGCTCCGCGAAGAAATCCATTGCCCGCAATTCCGTCGGCAAGCCTGGAATCAGCCGAAGGTAACCTTCGGCACCTGGCGCATCGCCTTGTCCTCGATCTGGAGCAGCTGCGCCGGGGCGAAACTGAACATGCCAGCGATGAGATTGTTCGGCACGACCTCGCGCTTGTTGTTGTAGGCCATCACCGCATCGTTGAAGGCCTGCCGCGCGAAGGCCACCCGGTTTTCGGTACTCGCGAGTTCCTCGGACAACTGCATCATGTTCTGATTGGCCTTCAGTTCCGGGTACGACTCGGACAAAGCGAACAGACGCCCCAACGTCTGGGTCAGCTGATTCTCGGCACCAGCCAGTTGCTGCATCGCATCGGGGCTGCCCGGGTCGGCCGAAGCGGCCTTCAGACCGCTGACCGCCGCGGTGCGCGCCTTGATCACGTCCTCAAGAGTCCCGCGTTCATGCGCCATGTAGCCCTTCGCGGTCTCGACGAGGTTGGGAATCAGGTCGTGGCGGCGGGTCAGTTGCACGTCGATCTGGGCGAACGCGTTCTTGTACTGGTTACGAGCCAGCACCAGCCCGTTGTAGATACTGAATACGAAGAACACCAGGACGATGATCACGCCCAGAAATATCAGCATTTCCATGATCGACCCCCGGCCGTTCGTTGTTCGGTGTGCACATGTTACCCGATTCGAAGACAAGCCCTGCAGCCTCGCAAGCCTCGTAGGGTGCCGTGAGGCGAAGCCGAACCGCACCGGTATCACGCCGCCACGGACTCCCATGCGCATGGGCCTCGAACGGCGCAATTCGCTGCGCTCATTGGCACCCTACGCGTGTATTCGCGGTTTGGGGCAGGATCATCCGGTGAAGAACGTCTATTCTTGCGCTACCGGACTCCCTTCCACCACTACCTGGACGCCCAAATGCGAAACCGAACCCGCCTCAGGCTGCTTTGCTGCGCCGCGCTTACTGCCGCCGTCGCCATGCCACTTCAGGCGTCCGGCCAGTGGATGGGTCCTGGCTGCATGATCGCGAACATGATGGGGTTTGGCGGATTTTCCGGAGGCCTCCGCTTTTCGGCGGGCAATGGTGCCTACGGGCACGGTGGCGGCTTCCCCGGTTTCGCCCGGCCCCATGGAACGCGCCACCCGGCGCCATTCCCACCCGCGGCGCGTCCCTACACGGAACCGTACCAATCAGGTCCGCGCGCGCAGCCAACGCCCCGGGACCTTCCAGCAGGCGCTGCCGGGGTTTCCTGGAATGCCGACAACCTGGAAATGGGTCCGTATCGTGAATCGACGGAGGAAGCCCGTGCCTGGAACCTTTGGCGTTGATGCGTGTGAACGAGTCCGCCCGACCCAACTGCCATGGCCATGCCTGCCACCCCGAACCATGAAAGGTCCAATCGTAGGGTGTCAATGAGCGCAGCGAATTGCACCGCTCTCCCACCGGCGCAGTAGGAGCAGCTCAAGTCCGACAGGCTGCTAGGCCCGGAGGTGGGTGAGCGGGGCCGGCGTGGTATCGGTGCGGTTTGGCTTCGCTTCACGGCACCCTACGGGTGTTCTTTCACGCCAACCATGCCACCAGCCGGAAAGCCGAGCCAACGGCTTGACCCGTCCCGCAACCGAAGTGGATACTTCGGCATCGATGACCCGTCGCTTGACTATCGCGCCCCCGTGGCGGCACGGAGTGAAGGGACGGACGCGCGCCAACGAAGGGCAGCCAGGGGAAGATCAGAATTTCCCTATGTCCTGCCCATCACCCGACATTACACGCAGGCCGTCTGGTCCGGCAGATCATCAGAATAAACCGCGGAACCCCGGGTTCGAATAACGCGGAAACACAGGAGGAACACCGCGTGAGCGAGGAAACAACGTCCCAGGCTTCGAGTCCCCGGCGGCCGGGCTCGTCGGGTAGCGGCGGGAAGTCGGCCCCACGGCGTACCAGCATCGTGACGCGGTTCAACCAGGCGGCGATCCTGCTTTACATTGGCACCCTCGTTGTAAGTCTCCTGGGTACTTACGTGCTTACCCGCCAACACGTGTTCAATCAGGCCCAGCAGGAACTCGAACTGCTGGAAGACATGATTTACTCCGTCCGCCTTTTCGTGCGTGAGGAAACGCGGCAGCACTTCCT
>SLHN01000247.1 GCA_007136145.1 Thioalkalivibrio sp. | reverse complement strand
GCGCTGCTGCTGCTCGCGATCGTCCGCGTGGACCTGCTCTCCGCGTGGGAGCAGAACATTCCCGCGGACGCGCCGAACCTGTTCTTCATCAACATCCAGCCCGGGCAGGAAAAGGCCTTTGCCGACCGTATCGAAGCCGCGGGATTGGAACGTCCCGAAATGGAACCAATGATTCGCGGCCGATTGATCGCAATCAACGGTGAACCGGTTTCCGCCGCCGACTTCGACGATGAGCGGGCGCAGCGCCTGCTGGAACGGGAATTCAACCTTTCGCATGCCGAGGCACCACCGGCCCACAACCGGATCCGTTCCGGGAGCTGGTTCGATGTGACGAATGCCAGTGCGGGGGAATGGTCGGTGGAGAGCGGGCTGATGGAACGGTTCGGCCTGAGTCTGGATGACCGGTTGACCTTCAGTATCGCCGGCGCGGCAGTGACCGGTCGCATCAGCAGTGTCCGCGATGTCGACTGGGACAGCTTCAAGGTCAACTTCTTCGTGATCGGCCCGCCAGCGGTCCTCGATGCCCAACCACGAACCTACATCACCAGCATCCATCTTCCTCCGGATCTCGAAGGCGAAAAGAACCGCTGGCTGCGCGAGTTTCCCGCGGTAACGGCCATCGACGTCGCGGCACTGCTCGCGCAAGTGCGCAGTGTGATCGACCAGGCGACACGCGCGGTTGAATACGTGTTTCTTTTCACTCTCCTCGCCGGCCTGACTGTTCTCTATGCCGCCGTGCAAGCCACACGCGATATCCGCCGACGCGAGGCCGCGCTGCTGCGCACCCTCGGTGCCCGCCGCCAGCAGATTCGCAACAGCCTGCTGGCGGAATTCGGTGCGCTGGGTATGCTGTCGGGCCTACTGGCAGCAGTGATCGCCACCGCGGTTGGTGCGCTTCTGGCCTGGCGGGTCTTTGGCTTCGACTACACCATCAACCCGATGACCTTCGTTCTCGGAATCGGTGGCGGCACACTCGGTATCGGACTGGCCGGCTGGATGGGCACCCGCCGTGTTCTCGGACAGGCGCCGTTGAAGGTATTGCGTGGTCCCGAATGACCCGCAAGGTCGGTGATTCGAGAACTTCCCCGACTGCCCGGATATACTGCGCCGATGCGTCATTCACTCCTGACTGATCAGAAGCTGCAGGGCATGGAAAGCGCCGCGCTCTGCCGGCATTTCGCAGGCTCCGATGAACCCGATGACCAGCTTTCGGCGGCCATTGGCTACGCGCTGGACTCGGTGGATCAGTCGGGTCTGCAGACGCACCCGCTGGATGTCGCGGAGATTCTCCGGCGGCTGAATGTCGACCGTCAGACGTTGATCGCCACCCTGCTGATTCCCGCGGTGTTCGCGCATCGGATCACTCACGAGCAGATGACACAACAGTTCGGCGAAGTGGTCGCCCGCCTGACCGAAAATGTCAGCAGTCTGGTCCGCAGACGCTTCGAGACGCCCACCGCGCGCCCCGAACAGGCCGAACGCCTGCGCCGGATGCTGCTTGCCATGGTCGACGACGTGCGTGCGGTGTTGATCAAGCTGGCTTTCCGGTTACAGAACCTGCGCATTGCGGCGAAAAAAGACGACCCTGAGAACCACCTGCTGGCGCAGGAGACGCTGGACGTGATCGCACCACTGGCCAACCGGCTGGGAATTGGCTCGCTGAAATGGGAAATGGAGGACCTTTCGTTACGCATCCTCAAGCCCGAGGCCTACCGCGCCATCGCAAACGGGCTCGATGCCAACCGCAGTGCACGCGAAGCCTACGTCGACAACTTTACCCGGGAGCTCGAAGCCGCCCTTCGGTCCGATGGCATTCAAGCCCGGGTTTCCGGGCGACCAAAGCATATCTACAGCATCTGGCGCAAGATGCAGAAGAAACAACTGGAACTCGAGGATCTGACCGACCTGCGCGCAACCCGGGTCATCGTCGATGACCTCTCGACATGCTACACAGCGCTGGGAATCGTGCACAACCGCTGGCCGCACTTGCCACGCGAGTTCGACGACTACATCGCCAACCCCAAGGACAATGGCTACCAGTCGCTGCACACGGCGGTCATCGGGCCCGAGGGCAAGGTCGTCGAGGTACAGATCCGTACGCGCGCCATGCACGAGTTCGCTGAACTCGGCGTGGCGGCTCACTGGCGCTACAAGGAAGGTGGCCGGGAGGATCAGGCGTTGAATCGGGCAATCGCTTCCCTGCGGCAATTGCTGGAATCGGATGGTGACGACCAGAACCTGCTTGAGGATTTCCAGAGTGAGGTGCTGCACCAGCGGGTCTTTGTGCTGACACCCCAGGGCGAAGTTCTGGATCTGCCCGCGGGAGCCACGCCGCTCGACTTCGCCTACAGCGTTCACACCGAGGTGGGGCACCGCTGCCGCGGCGCAAAGGTCGACGGGCGCATCGTTCCCCTCACGTACCGCCTGCGCTCGGGGCAGCGCGTCGAAATTCTAACGACACGTGACGGGGGTCCGAGCCGCGACTGGCTGAATCCGAATCTCGGCTACCTGCGCACCAGCCGTGCCCGCAACAAGGCCCGCAGCTGGTTCCGTCAGCAGAATCACGAGGAGCATCTGGCCAACGGTCGTAATCTGCTGGACCGGGAATGCCAGCGCCTCGGGCTTACCCAGGTCGACCATGACGATCTGGCGATGCGATTGGGCTACCGGCGATCCGAAGATATGCTGGTCGCACTGGGGGCGGGCGACCTGACCACGGGGCAAGTGGCTCAGAAACTGCAAGTGGATGGCACTCCGAGTCCTCCGGTACTGCGTGCGCGCAAGCGCCCCGTCAACGACGGTGTCCCGTCAGGGGGAGGCGATATCCACATCCGGGGCGTGGGTGGCCTTCTTACGAGCCTGGCCAATTGCTGCAGTCCGGTCCCCGGCGACGCAATCATAGGCTTCATCACCCGCGGCAAGGGCGTGTCCGTCCATCGGCGCGACTGCGTCAACATCCTGCACCTGCCCGATGACAAGCATTCACGGTTGATTGCGGTCAGCTGGGGTGAGGAAGCTCCGACGCAAGCAGTGGACCTGCTTCTCGAAGCCCAGGACCGTCCGGGTCTGCTGCGCGACATCAGCAACGTCTTCGCGAATGCGAACGTGAACCTGCTGGCGGTCCAGACGCGCACCAACCCCGTCGATCGCGGCGTACACATGGAATTGACGGCCGAGGTCGAAAGCCTCAGTCAGCTCAGCGGTCTTTTCGATCGCATTCAGTCACTCCCCAACATCTACAGTGTCCGTCGACGCTCCAGTATCGCTTCTGCCAGACACTGACTGCCGGCACGCCGCGACCGCCCTCGCCCGGAGGTGTGTGTGTCGTGGGGTGCTTTGGGCAAATGACGTGTGGATGCGGCTGAAAGCCCTCACGGTGTCACCTGCCCCGCGACATTGCCGGAGGTTGCGGTCCCCGATGCCCGATCAGTACCTGGGCGCTCGCCCATGCCATCCCAGCGGTCCAGGAACCGCGCAAAGGCCGCCGCCTGCAGCATGAACAATGGCAGGGCATATTTTTCCCATGGCATGTAACTGAAAGGCATCACGATCAGGAAAGCCACGATACCGCACCACAGGAATCGTTCGGCGTGATCCATGACTGGCAGGGAGCGGCCTCGCTCGATCAACAATCGCCCCAGCGCAGCCGCATTGACCGCGGCCAGCAACGGGAAAAGGACAAATACACCGACCGTGCCCGGCACCACGAATTCGATCGCCCGATGCAGGAAACCCACTGTAAGAATGCCATCCATGATCTGCACCGGCGATACCTGAACCGGAAACACGATGACGAAAGCCATCGCCAACCCCGCCGCCACCAGCATGCCCCGAGTTGGGGAAAGCCACATCAGCAATGCCAGAGGCGCGAGATAGAGTGCCGGCGCTGCAAGATACAAACTGAACGTGTGCGCATCGAAGCGCAACGGCCCACTCGCGTAAACGTCGCGCAACTCGTTCGCGGGAGCCAGCCCTCCCCACAACAGGACCAGCAAACCGAGCGGCAGCAATCCGAGAATGGCTGGCAACGCAAGCTGTACCAGCGCGTCGCGCCGGTCAGATGCCAGAATCGCCGCCAATAGTAGAGCGAATGGCACAAACACAAAGTACTGCCGCGAACAGACCGCGACGATCACGCCCGCAAGCGTGAGTAACGGCCAGCGCCGGCTTACGCCCAAGGCCACCAGGCTCAGACCCAAAAGTGCGAACATGTCGGTGAAAACGAACACCGAGAGACCCAGGAAATAGGGGTTCAGAACCAATGTCGCCAGTGTCAGCCACACGAGCACCCTCGGCCGAACCTGGTCACGCAGGAACGCGAACCAGGCGAGTGCTGTCGCGGCGGCCACCAACGGTGACAACAACCGCAGTTCCGCCAATCCGAAGCCCACGAGATGTCCCCACCCGGCGTAGGCCAGATAGGTCAGCGGTGCGCTCATCTCCGGATAAGAACGGAGGAGATCCACCGACAGGCCTGCTCCGAATAGCCGGACCGTTTCGACGAAATGCTCCTCATCGCCCCATGGCGCATGGTTGCGCAACAGGAACCATAGCGACAGCGGAATCGCGACGAGGAGAAACTGCACGCTCCGGTTTCCCCATTGGGTCAAGAACATCAACCTCCCCCAGACCGGTCCGACACGCACGAGTGATACTCCCATCCACGCCGGATCCTATGCAACAGGTGAACAGAATCGCCGAGAGCGGAAGCCCCAATCAGCCCGGAGTCCCGGGTGGCGTCCCCAGCGAAGTCACATACCGCCGCCAGTGTCACAAATCGTCCATTGCGGCGGCCTCACGCCTTATCTGTCGGTACGAATAGTGACGCGATACGAAATAGACGGCACCGGTGAATGTGATGGGAACCCAGTGACCAATCAGGAAGAATATGCTGGCAGCAAGGGCCTCTTCCTGGCTGATTCCGAAAGGCACAAGAGCGAAGACAAAAGCAGCCTGAACCGGACCGATGTATCCGGGAACGCTCGGCAATGACACGGCAACCGCGGTGACACCGACCACGATCATGGCCAGTCCCAAGCTGGCGAAGACACCGTAACTGGCCAGGCTCAGCCAGACCAGGGCCGCGGCCATACCCCAACGCAACAGGGATTGCAGGAAGAGCGACACCGTTGCGCGCAGGGAGCCGAGCACCTCGATACCGCGCCCGAACTCCTCCAGGTAAACCTGCCCACGCGAGGCAACGACTGCCGGAACGTATTGGCTGATCCATGTCCAGAGCCTGGCTGTGATCCAAGGCAAACGCGCCAGAAGGATCAACACGAACATCAGCATCCCCACCCCGGCGAGAGCCGCGATGAGGCTGATCTTGAACGCTATCGGAACCTCACCGACCAGAAGCACGCCCACCGAAAAAATCAGCAGGATACCGACCAGGTCGAGAGCTCGCTCGACAACCAGGGTCATCAGAACACCGGTGCGGGAATGCGCGAACTCCTTGGCGAAGATCACCGCCCGGATGATCTCACCGATGCGCAGCGGCAGCACGTTGTTGGCGGCAAAGCCAATCATCATCGCGGGCGCCACCTGTCGGGGCGAATACCGGCCGAAGGGTGCGAGCAGCCGGGTCCAGCGCTGCGCATTGACCAGGAAAAACAGGAACAGCAACAGGACGAAAGGCGGAACGACCCATAACTGTCCCTGCACCAGGATCGACCAGAGCTTCGTCCGATCAACATCCCAAAGTGCGTAAACAAGCAAAGCGAAGGTAAACAGAATCGGGAGTAGAACCCCGGCAACCCGCTTCATTCGTTGATCCGGGCATCTGGATAGAGGCGGCGCACGATGGCCAGTGCGGACTCCAGATCCTCATCGACCTCGATATGGCGAAATTCAGCATTTCGGCCAATGGGATGCAGATTTCGGTAGCGCCCGAACAGTGTCTCGGCCCGGGCCTTGGCTGTCTCGAAACCGCGGTCGTAGACCGGGTAACCGAATCGCTCGGGCAGAACCAGGACATCGTCAACGTCAGTACGCGCCACCAACCCATACCGTTCCAGCGCATCGAGCACATCCTCGACCGGACGGTCGGTGTCGGCAGTGACTTCCGCGCAAAGGACCGTGTCATGCGTTTCAACCTCCGGGTCATGAAAATTCCTGAATTCCGCCATGCGGTTGATGACGACATCGCCGTCACCGAAATAAACCCATTGGTATGGCATGACGCGCGGCCGCTTCAGGTAGAGGTAGACGATCTGGATATTGCGGAACCGCAGCGGAAGTTCCTCACCGAACATCCGGCCCAGCACCGTTGCCGGCAGGGTACTGAACACACGATCGCACTCGAAGCGATGCGATACACCATCCTGTTGGTAATGCACCGCGGTGACTCGATCATCGACGCGTTCGATACCACTGACCTTGGCTCGCAGTTTCACTTCACCCTGGATTCGCGCGTGCATGGCTTCCGCGATACGCCCGTAACCACCCTCGGCCGGGTAGTGAAAGGTGCTGAAAAAGGTCTTCGAATGGCGGCGGATGACATCCAGCAGCCCGGACGAGCGCAATTTCTCCCGACCCCAGGTGACCGAGATCTGGCTCGGCGGAACCCCGAACATCTTGCGCGTGTAGGGTTCGAAGAAAAAGTCGTAAAGCCCCTTGCCATAGCGATTGAGGGCCAGAGCCTCGAAGGAGTCCTCGGGCAGCCGAGGTCGGGCCAGAAACCCCCACACCAGACGCGCGCCCGTCTTCGGGCCGAACCGAAGAATCAGTTCAATCGGGTTGATCGGATCCTGAATCACGCGATCCTTCATCAGGATCCGGCTGTTACGACGATGCTCGCGCAAAGGCACCAGGGACCTGATCATTCCGATCAACTCCTGATCATGCGTGAAGAGCCGATGCGGAGCGATATCGCAGGGCACACCGTGCCATTCAAAGGTCCGCGCCAGCCCTCCCACTCGATCCGTCGCCTCGAGAATCGTTACCGGTTTTCCAAGCCGCGAGAGGAGCCATCCAAGGCTCAGGCCCGAGATTCCCGCACCCAGGATCGCAATCCGTTCGTCACTGCTGCCTTTTTTGTTCATGCCTTACCGGGAATCCCATCATCAATCATCTGGAAAGGTTCCGACCCGTGCCACTTGTCAACAAACGCGTCCGCCCCGTGGGCGCAGGCCAGTGCCGGTGTTGGCGAAACCAGGAATCATCGCAACGCGACCAGCCCGCTTCCGCGGATCGTGTTAGTTGTAACGGAGTACACAGGAGGGGGGATTATCATTGAAAAAGGCGTCCATCGTACCGCTGACAATGAATCAAAGGGGAAACATCACTCATCCCGATACTCCCCGCGCACACCCAGGGGCGACGCGGACGCGGCCCATCAAGCAAATTTCGAACAACAGCCGGTCAGCGTACGTTCTGCAACAGCAACATTTGCTGCGGTGGAATCGGCTCGTCGAACGCGAACAGGGGATGACCGCTGAGACTATCCCCCTTCATGTGGTCCATATGCACATTGACCGGTCGAATCACGGCGAGTCGATCATCGTGCCGCACGATCAACTGTACTTGCATCCGCGAAAGATCGACTTTATGAAAGGCGCCATTGAACCAATGCCAACGCGTGTCGCGAACCCAGGCCTGCGCCGGCAATCGTACGGCAAGAATTTCCGCATCAGGTTGCTGATGAGCCCAGCCGTCTGTGGCGCGGGCGATAATGGCGTCGCGGTCCGCACCGAGGTAACGATCCTCCGGCAACCGATTGTCGGCAATGATCTGCTCCTCGAGCGCCCTCGCCCTCTGCTCCAGACCCGACCGTGCCCGGGAGAGATCCTGCGCCGAAGACTCCGCCGCGGCTCCACCGAAGGCGCGCAGCACCAGCAGTTTGTCCTCGGCAAACCGCAGGCGCTGGGTGACGCCGCCGTCGGGTCCGAAGAATGCTGGGCGCCCGGTACTCACCGCATGCTCAGCCATCCGCTCCGCCTCGATCAGGTCGGCTCGAATCGCCTCCGGTAGTTCATCCCGGTACTGCAACGCTGCCGTTGCAAAGGTTCCACGCTGCGACTCGAAGTGATTGAGAAGGCGTTCGATCCGGATACCAGGGTCGGTGCCATGCTCGACCAACGGAGAGTAGGTTTCCGCGATCTCCTGGACTCTCTCGAGAACCCGGGCATCCTCGGCAATCACCTGCGCCAGGCGCTCCGGCTGTTCCTTTGCAGCATGAAAGTTTCCGTAACGCCGGGCAAATTCCTGCAACAACGTGAAATCGGCATCATAGTCCGGGTAGGAATCCATCCGGGTAAGGCGTTGCATTTCGGCATCAACGGATTCGAGCCGGGAACGCTGGGCATCGATTCTTGCTCCGAGTGTGTTCATTTCCCGCTCCAGTGGCTGCACCTGCGGGTGTTCTTCGGGAAGACCCGCAAGCTGTGCCATGCCTCGCGAATGCCGCGTCGCCGCTTCACCCACCGCCGTCAGCGCCGCCTCAACCTCCCGGTGCTGTAACGACGACACATCTGGCATCTCAAGGCGCTCCAGTGTCGCCTGGGCGCGAGCCAGAAAGGCTTCCGCCTCCCGAAGGTGGAATCGTGAGTTTCTCAGCGCCTCCTCCTGGCGGTGATCAAGCCTGGTCGACGCCACAGGCGCAGCCGTGGAATCCCGAAGTTCCGTGGCGCTGCCCGGAGCAGGGGTTTCCGATCGGGGCGTCGCGTGAGCTGACGGGGTCACGGCCGGCGCACCCTCCGAGGGTGAGGCCGCCGCTGCCGGTGGCCGCAGGATGGCATCGATCGCCGACGCCAGGTCGGCTGCACGACCAAAACGCTCCCGCGCAGCATCCACGCCGGGATCCTGATCAGGGAGACCTCCCAGCAGTTCCTCCGCCTGATTCAATCGCTGGAGTCCCGAATCGAGGCGCATCTGTGTCAGGCGTAGACGAGCGCCAGTCGCAGGACGCTCCGCAGTTCCCGCCGAGCTATGCGCAGCCTGCAGGTCCGCCTCGGCAGCACGCAGCGTATTGTCGGCCTGCTCAAGCAGCGCCTGCTGCGAAGCATCAAGGGCCGTCGCGTTCATCGGCAGAGCCACCAGCGCCAACACGACCGCAAGGATCACTGCCCATCGAACACCCGCACGATTACCGGGCACACATCGTTCAACGATTCGCATCTCGATCTCCCTGGAGGAACGACGGAGGCCGAACGGAACGAAAGCCGCTTGGCCCGGATACAGCAGTGGGTCAAACGAAGGACCTCAGTCAAGCACCTGAAGAAGCTCCACATCAAAGACCAGGACCGATCCGGGCGGAATCGCCGGACTTGGGCTTCGGTCGCCATAGGCGAGATTCGCAGGAACGAAGAACCTGAACCGGTCGCCCTCGGACATCAGTTGCACCCCCTCGGTCCAACCTGCAATCACTCCGCTCAGGGCAAACTCAGCCGGCTCTCCCCGATCGACCGAGCTGTCGAACACTTCGCCATCAATACGGGTTCCATGGTAGTGCACACGTACCCGATCCTGAGCGGTCGGCGATCTCCCGTCTTCGGTTGCCACCAATACCTCGTACTGCAAACCCGAGTCGGTCACCACGATATCTTCGCGCTCCGCATTTTCGCCCAGGAACTTTTCACCCTCCGCGCGCGCGCGCTCCGCCTGCTCGAGCTGCATCTGTCGCTGGTTCGCCGTCTGGATTTCGCTCAGATTTTCAATGGCTGCATTGAGGCGCGATCGCGACACCGCACTCTCCTCTCCTTCGAAGCCAGCCCGGACCCCTTCAAGCAAGGCATCGAGATCCAGATCCAGACCCTGCGTCTGCGTCAGCAGATTGGTCGCAAAGCTGTGGCCAAGCCCGTAGGCGGCGAGCTGTTCGTCAGACTCGAGTTCCACCGCGCAGGCGCCACCAGTCAACGTCAGGGTGATCGCGACGGCCATCAAACTCAATCGTGCTTTCATCATCCTTTCCTTGTATTCTTCAAAATTGCTGAAACGGGCGGGCTACCGGCCATCAGGGCGATCATTCCGCGACTTCCGCGAGGACTCGCGTGCATGCCTCATCGCGCGCCGAGCGGTGACTCCGACCCTGAGCAGTTGTCCAGGACCTTGTGTGTACTGGAAACCGGGCCTACTCTCGCCCGGACCCTGGATCGGTACCGCCCTTCGAGAACTGCGACCAGAAGAACTTCTGCATCTGCTCGAATCCCTCGAGTTGTGCGGGCAACCAGGTCTTGAACAGAGTCTCGGCATCGACCGCCTGAAGGTTAGCCATCATCCGATCCTGAATCTCCTTCATCAGGGCATCCTGCATGGGCTTGACGTCTGGCAGACCAAGAAACTGGCGTGCTTCTTCCGCGGTGCAGTCCACATCGATAGTAATCTTCAAGCGCCATCCTCCCAGTCGGTAACTGCCAGCCCGGAAATCACCAGGCCGCGCATGAAGGTATTGCAGCAAGGTAGTGCAGCCAGCCGCATCGCGCAACACTCCGCTTCCCGCTCTGCCCCCCGCTCGGTGTGTCAGTTCCATTACCCCTGATGCCGGAAATCTGAAAATGCCGGCAATGCCTGCTACGTTCAATGTGCCATTCAAATGAACGGAAAGGAGGAAAGTCATGCGTGACCAGAATCCGAACCCGTTGCGGCGGCGCATGCTGCGCATGGGCCTGGCCGGGATCGTGGCCACCCCCGCCGCACCACTTTTCCTCGCTCCCGCGGCTGCGGACGAACGCATGAGCGAGGACGATCCCGAGGCAAGGGCTCTTCACTATCGACACGACGTCAGTGATGTTGACCACGAAGCTTACGTCGAGGGTCAGAACTGTGCCAACTGCCAGCTTTTCTCCGATCCCGATGCATCGGAATGGGGGCCATGCGAGGCCTTCGGAGGCAGACATGTTTCAGCCTCGGGGTGGTGCATGGCCTGGGTTGAACGCGTCTGACGCCGATAGCCGGGTCGTTTCATCGGAACGACTCGGTCCTCTCCTCGCCGGAGACCGTTCACCGACCTCCAGTTCTCCACTTCTTGCGTCACGGCAGGCTTTTCAGGACCATCGTGATGGAACACTCGCGGGAGGAAACAGTCATGACCACCCCAGAAAATCCCTACCCCCGGGTTAGTATTGACACCTCGGCACAGGCGGTGGATGGAG
>SLHN01000032.1 GCA_007136145.1 Thioalkalivibrio sp. | reverse complement strand
GCAAATCAAAAGCGGCCTGCGCC
Source organism: Thioalkalivibrio sp. (assembly GCA_007136145.1). GTDB lineage: Bacteria > Pseudomonadota > Gammaproteobacteria > Ectothiorhodospirales > Ectothiorhodospiraceae > Thioalkalivibrio. The sequence goes on along the minus strand of SLHN01000032.1, from coordinate 2,824 downwards.
CCGACAACCATATTCCCCCGAAGTCGTTGTCCGCGCTCGAGCGCGGACAACGACTTCGGGGGAATATGGTTGTCGGGGCGCAGGCCGCTTTTGATTTGCTGGACCTGGTGACGGTTACGAAGGCTGGCCAGTGTTTCGTAGGCATCGCAGAGATTGGCCCCGGCATCGCGGGTGAGTACCCCCGCCTGCACCGCGCCGCGCAAACGTTCCAGCGTATGCATTCCGCTCAGGCGAGCAAGGAGCGCGTAGACCTGTGCGAGGCTGGAAACGAGCAGCAGCCCCTGTTTTTTCATATCCAGCGTATCCGCCTGTTCCCCGCCACGGACCAGGACCAGTTGCCGGAAAAAACCGAGCGGCGGTGAGTGGCGCAGGGCGTTACTGACCATCTGGTTGATGAACGGCCGCGACGCGCCGCTGGCGAGGCTTTCCGAGCGCAGCGGATCGAACAGAGTCGCGTCCCCATGCACCACGCGCAGGTCGAAGTAATGCGCGGCCAGCATCGCGCCCTTGGCATCCGGGGCGCGCGTGACCCGGGCAAGTTCCCTGCGCCAGCCGCTGACGCTGCGCCGCCAGTCGCTGTTCCGGGGGCTGACCCCGCCCGGGCAATGCGGCAGCCCACAGGCATTGAGCCCGTCGGTGACGAATTCGGCCAGATTCCTGAAGTATTCGTCGACACTGGCGTCGCTGGAGTCGACATGAATGAGGGCGTTGTCCTGATCCGTGTGCACGGTCTGTTCGCGGCGTCCCTGTGAGCCGCAGGCCAGCCAGGCGTAGGATACCGGCGGCAAGCCCAGTTGGGCCTCGCCCAGTTTCAGCAGGCGGCGGGTCAGGGCGTCGATCACGGCGGTAATCGCCTGTCCTAGATGGAACGCGGTGGCACCGGATTGCACCAGCTGGATCTGCAGTTCCGGGAGAGACCCGGCCACCCGCGAGAGAGCCGCTACCGATTCGCAGCGCCGGATGTCCCGGACCAGATAGACGGCATTGGTGCCCTGGTGGCGAATCAGATCCGTGGTCGAGATCAGCCCTACCGGGCGTTTTTCGGCCAGGACGGGCAGGTGGTGAATGTCCTGTCGGGACATCAGTAGCAGTGCTTCGAAGGCTGGTGTCTCCGGGCTGACCGTCTGCACGCCATTGCTCATGATGTTGCGGACTGGCTCCTTGCGCGAGCGCCCGGTGGCCAGGCAGCGCTTGCGCAGATCGTGGTCGGTGACGATTCCCACCAATTCCTCGTCCGTCATCACCAGCAGCGCGGACACATTCTGTTCGCTCATGTGCTGAGCGGCGGACTGGATAGTGGCATCGGGGGATATGGACTCGGGCGCACGCGTGACCAGTTCACCGACCGAAACCGTCAGCACGCTGTCTCCCCGGCTGCCGCCGCCCAGCAGCGCGGCCAGTGCCTTTTCCTTCGGTCGGCTGCTGGCGTGATCGAATCGTTCCGAGAATTCGGGATGTTGCCGTCGCAGTTCCCGGGATTCCTTTGCCGGCAGCAGGTAGAAGAGGGCGTCCTCGACTACTCGCCCGATGACCGGGACCACAGCATCACCTTCCTCGGGAGTCGTGAAGACGTCGCCCTCGCCCAGCTTGTCGAGCAGTTCGTCGTGGGTGTCGCGCAGTTCCACCGCGCCGGCGCGCACCAGCCAGAGATCACCCGATTCCATCCCCGACGATGGCGGAAAGCTGCTGCCGCGGCGAAGGTAGCGTACGACTATCTGCCCGGGGAGACGGTCCAGCACCGCCTCCGGTAGAGTCGCGAAGTCCGGACTTCCGGCGAGGAAGTCACGTATTTCCTGTAGTTCGGCTTCCATCCTGACTCCATACTCCAGGTGGAACCGTTAGTGCAACGCTGCACCGCACTAGCTGCACTGCACTAAAGGTTCACCCCGGAAAAAATCGGGCCCGCCATGTGGCGGGCCCGAATGCGGGTGGGGTCAGACGGTCTTGCCCACTCGCGGTACGCGCACCTCTTCAACCAGGTGCTGGATGTGCTCCGGCGGAGCCTTGGTCAGTCGCATCACCACGAAAGCGGTGACGAAGTTCAGGATGGCCCCGATTACACCAAAGCCGGTCGGGTTGATGCCCAGCAGCCAGTAGTCGGCGTTATCCGGGAACATGTTGGTGCCTGGCAGGAAGAACCAGCCCTTGTACAGGAAGATGTAGAGCACGGTGCTTCCCAGACCGACCAGCATCCCGGCGATCGCGCCTTCCCGGTTCATCTTCTTCACGAAGATGCCCATCATCAATACCGGGAACAGACTGGCCGCCGCGAGACCGAATGCCAGGGCGACCACCTCCGCCGCGAAGCCCGGTGGATTCAACCCTAAATAGCCCGCCAGCAGGATGGCTCCCGCCATCGCGAAGCGTCCCGCAAGCAACTCCCGTTTCTCCGATATCCTGGGCATGAACACGCCTTTCAGCAGGTCATGCGATATCGAAGACGATATCGCCAGCAGCAGGCCCGCCGCGGTCGACAATGCCGCGGCGATACCTCCCGCCGCGACCAGCGCGATCACCCAGTTCGGCAGACCGGCGATCTGCGGGTTCGCGAGCACCATGATGTCGCGGTCGATCCGGGTGAACTCGCTGCCTTCCCAGCCGAACTCCTCGCGGGCTTTTTCGGCGAACTCGGGGTTGCGGTCGTTGTAGTACTGCAGACGGCCGTCTTCGTTCTTGTCCTCGAATTGCAGCAGGCCAGTACGTTCCCAACGCAGCATCCAGTCCGGGCGTTCCTCGATCACCACGTTGCCCTGAGGATGTCCAATCTCTCCGGTTTGCACGGTGTTGATGAAGTTGTACATCGCCATCGCGCCGACGGCGGGAG
>SLHN01000182.1 GCA_007136145.1 Thioalkalivibrio sp. | reverse complement strand
GGGCGACGAGCGCAACGCGGAGGAGCGGCTGGCGCAGATTCTTCGTGACGGTATGCGCAACGAATTCGCGCGCTACGAGCTGGCCCAGGTGGTTTCCGGAGAGCGCACCGTGATCATGGGCGCGGTACGCGATGTTGCCCGGGGAACCGCCCGCGAACTCGGGGTGAATCTGGTCGACGTGCGTATTCGCCGAATCGACCTGCCGGACGAGGTGTCCGAGTCGGTCTACGATCGCATGCGCGCGGAGCGTCAGCGTGTTGCGCAGGACTTCCGGGCCCGTGGTCAGGAAGAGGCTGAACGGATCCGTTCCCGTGCCGATCGCGATCGGACGGTGATCCTGGCGGACGCCTACCGGCAATCCGAGGAGATCCGAGGTGTTGGTGATGCACGGGCCACCGAAATTCTTGGTGCCGCCTTTGGTGAAGACGAGGACTTCTTCGGTTTCTATCGCAGTCTGCTTGCCTACCGCAGTTCGTTGTCGGGTGACCGCAACACCTTCGTGATGGAGCCGACGTCGGAGTTCTTCCGTTTCTTCGGGGACCCGACGGGTGGCGCCAGCCGACCCGGAAGACCGTGACGGCCACTTGAATGGCCTGGTCCGATCTGGCAGCAGCGTTCGCGCTGCTGCTTGTTTTTGAGGGCTTGCTGCCGTTTCTGGTGCCGCGCCGCTATCGGGAATACCTGCTCGAAGTCGCCCGGTTGCCGGAAGGAACATTGCGGTTGTTCGGGCTCGTCTCGATGCTGCTGGGTCTCGCGCTGCTGGCATGGGTGCGGGGCTGAGCCTGCCATGACGATACAGGAAAAATGATGACCGACGTAAACCGCTGGCTGCTTCCGGATGGGCTCGAGGAAGCCCTGCCCGATGCCGCGCGGCGTCTGGAGACACTGCGCCGCGCAATCCTCGACCAGTTCGATGTCTGGGGCTACGACCTGGTGATACCGCCGATGGCGGAATACCTCGAGTCGCTGCTGACGGGCGCTGGCCGGGAACTGGATCTGCAGACGTTCAAGCTGACCGATCAGTTGACCGGCAAGTTGATGGGGCTGCGCGCGGACCTGACTCCGCAGGTCGCCAGGATCGATGCTCACCGCCTGCGCGAGGAGGGGACGACCCGGTTGTGTTATGTCGGAACGGTGCTGCGTACCCGTGCCGACGAGTGGTCGGGGTCCCGCAGTCCGTTGCAGGCGGGTGCGGAATTGTTCGGGCACGACGGCCTCGACAGCGATGTCGAGATCATCCGGTTGATGCTGGCAACGCTCGCCCAATGTGGCGTGCGCGGAGCCAGTATCGATCTGGGTCATGTCGACATCTACCGTTCACTGGCGCGGCTGGCGGGCTTTGACCGGTCCCGTGAAAGAGCTTTTTTTGACTTGCTGCAGCGGAAGGCCGTTCCGGAGATCGAGGAGATGTTGTCCGAGTGGCAACTTGATCAGGAAGTCTCCCGGCAACTGCGGGCGTTGGTTGACCTGAACGGTGGCCCCGAGGTGCTGGTCGAGGCCCGAGGCATGCTTGCCTCGGCGCCGATACAGGTGACCAATGCGCTGGATCATCTGTCCGAGGTCATCGTCCATCTCCAGGCGGCTCACCCGGAACTCGACATCCATGTCGATCTCGGCGAGTTGCGTGGCTACTCTTATCACACCGGCCTTGTTTTTGCCGCCTTCGTTCCCGGGTCCGGTCAGGAAATCGCCCGGGGGGGGCGCTACAATGAGATTGGCCGTGTATTCGGCCGCGCGCGCGCGGCCACGGGTTTCAGTACCGACCTGAGGCAGCTTCTGCGCCTGGTTCCAACACCGAAGGAATCGGGTCGCGAGTGCGTGATAGCGCCCGCGCAGGGGGATGCCGGTCTGGAAGCGGCAATCGCTGATCTGCGGGCACGGGGGGTCCGTGTGCGCCGTCTTCTCGCGGGAGAATCCGGAGAAGCCATGCAGGGGGGGCCGCGCTTGTATAAGCGGGGCCGGGAATGGAACGTCGAGGAGCCTTAGGCCAATGGGACGATTCGTAGTAATTCTGGGCAGTCAGTGGGGTGACGAGGGGAAAGGCAAGGTCGTCGATCTGCTGACCGAGAACGCGGCGGCAGTGGTGCGCTTTCAAGGGGGGCACAACGCGGGTCACACCCTTGTGATCGGTGGGCAGAAAACGGTTCTCCACCTGATACCTTCCGGTATTCTGCGCCCCGGCGTCGAGTGCATGGTCGGCAATGGTGTCGTTCTTTCTCCTGCTGCATTGCTGGAAGAAATCGACATGCTCGAGGCACGCGGGGTGCCCGTGGCCGAACGTCTGCGTCTTTCGGAGTCATGTCAACTGATCCTGCCGCACCACGTGGCATTGGATCATGCCCGCGAGCGGGCCAGGGGAGCGGCAGCGATCGGCACCACGGGACGGGGTATCGGACCCGCCTACGAAGACAAGGTGGCTCGCCGTGGGCTGCGTCTCAGCGATCTGTTTCACCGTGAGCGTTTCGCCGCCAAACTGGGCGAGGTACTCGACTACCACAACTACGTGCTGAAAAATTATTTCAAGTCCGACACCATCGACTTTCAGTCGGTTCTCGACGAGAGCCTGGCTCAGGCCGAGCGCCTGCAGCCGCTGGTTACCGATGTGAGTGGTCGCCTGCATGCACTGCGTGCGCAGGGTGCGGATGTGATGTTCGAGGGTGCCCAGGGGACGCTGCTCGACATCGATCACGGGACTTATCCCTTCGTGACCTCGTCGAATACCACCGCGGGTGGTGCCGCGACGGGCTCGGGGGTGGGTCCGCGCGATCTCGACTATATCCTGGGCATTACCAAGGCCTACACGACGCGTGTCGGCGCCGGGCCTTTCCCGACCGAACTGTTCGACAGCATGGGCGAGCACCTGGCGCAACGCGGGAACGAATTCGGTTCCACGACCGGTCGGCCGCGGCGCTGTGGTTGGTTCGATGCCGTGGCCTTGCGTCGGGCTGGTGCGATCAACAGCATCAGTGGTTTGTGTATTACCAAACTCGACGTGCTGGACGGCCTGGAAAGTCTGCAGATTTGCGTCGGCTACCGTTGCAATGGTGATCAGATGGACATTCCGCCGGCCGGTGCCGAGGCGTATTCGGCCTGCGAACCGGTTTACGAAGAGATGCCCGGCTGGCAGGAATCGACCGTGGGTATCCGTCATTACGAGGATTTGCCCGCCAATGCCCAGCGTTACCTCGAGCGGCTCAGCAATGTGGTTGGGTTGCCGATCGACATGATCTCCACCGGTCCCGATCGGGACGAAACGATCGTTCTGCGTGACCCGTTTGCTGGTTGAGTGGCGCTACGGGCCGGGGTCTCTCGGGGTCCCGGCGCCAGCGGTCGGCGCGCGCTGGCGGCCTACAGGAAGCGACGCATCGCGGCGATGCCGGCGGCCTGTGTCGCCGAGCCAAGAGGGGGAGAGAGGGGGAAATGGTGCCGAGGAGAGGACTTGAACCTCCACGAGCTTACGCTCACTAGCACCTGAAGCTAGCGCGTCTACCAATTCCGCCACCCCGGCATGAGGATGGACCTTGCGGCCCGACGCTTCAGGAGGGCGCAATATAGAGTCCTCCGACCGGCGTGTCAATGTATATGAATGCCCCAGGATCCGTTCGCGGATCCAGCCAAGGCGCAGGTCTCGGGGGGCTCCACGAAGAGTGAAGTGAATGTCCAGAAAACGCAGCAAACGCCCGCCAGTCGATCCGAATTTCGAGCGCGAGGCACAGAAATACGAAAATCCGATCGCCAGCCGCGAATTGATCCTGGAGAGCGTGGTCGACGCCGGCAATCCACTGGAGTTCGGTGAAATCGCGGAACGTCTCGGCATAGAAAGCGAGGATCAGACCGAAGCGCTGCGCAGGCGTCTGCGCGCGATGGAGCGCGATGGCCAGTTGCTGTGCAATCGTCGGGGCGCCTATCTGCCGGTGGAGCAGGCCGATCTGCTGCGTGGACGGGTAATCGGCCATCCTGACGGCTTCGGGTTTCTGGTACCCGACGACCAGAGCGACGATCTGTTCCTGTCACCACGGCAGATGCGCGGCGTGCTGCACGGCGATCGTGTGCTCGGGCGGGTGATGGGAGTGGATCATCGGGGGCGCCGCGAAGGGGGCATCATCGAGATCCTCGAGCGTGGTTCCGAGCAGGTTGTCGGGCGGATCCGGATCGAGGATGGCGTTGGCGTGGTCACGCCGGACAACAAACGCATTACCCACGATATCCTGATTCCACCCGATGGTCTGGGTGCGGCTGGGGATGACCAGATCGTCGTGGTACGCATTCGCCCGCAGGCGTCGCGCAAGGCGCGGCTGCGCGGCGAGGTGGTCGAGGTCCTTGGTGAGCATATGGCGCCGGGCATGGAAATCGACATCGCAATCCGCGCGCATGGCCTGCCGTTCCACTGGCCCGATGACGTGACCGCGGCTGCCGACCGGTTCGGTGCCGAGGTCCCGGCGGCTGCACGCAAGGGTCGCCTGGATCTGCGCAAGAAGCCATTGGTGACCATCGATGGCGAAGACGCACGCGACTTCGACGATGCCCTTTTCTGCGAGGAGACCGACAGCGGCTGGCGGCTGTGGGTCGCAATCGCGGATGTCTCGCATTACGTGGATAAGGATGGGGCACTGGACAAGGAAGCGCGCAATCGGGGCACTTCGGTGTATTTCCCGAAGCAGGTGATCCCGATGTTGCCGGAGGTGCTTTCCAACGGCCTGTGCTCGCTGAATCCCGATGTCGAGCGCCTGTGCATGGTCTGTGAGATGGAGATCGGCAAGCGCGGTGCCCTGCGCAAGTTTGCCTTCCATGAGGGCGTGATGCGCTCGCATGCACGCCTGACATACACGCAGGTAGCCTCGATGTTGGTCGACGGCGACGAGGCATTGCGGAAAAAGCATGCGAAGCTGCTGCCGCACCTGGAAAGACTGCACGCAGTGTTCAAGGTGCTCAACGCCGCGAGAAACCGGCGCGGCGCGATTGATTTCGATTCGACCGAGACCCAAATCGAATTCGGCCCGGAGCGCAAGATCGAGCGCATCGTTCCAGTGGAGCGCACCGACGCCCATCGCTTGGTCGAGGAGTGCATGATCGCGGCCAACGTGTCCGCGGCCAAGTTCCTGAAAAAACACAAAGTACCGGCGCTGTACCGGATTCACGACCAGCCTCCGACCGAGAAGATCGATGATTTGCGCGATTTTCTGTCCGGCGTCGGCCTGGCGCTGGACGGCGGCGACGCGCCCACGCCCGCACATTATGCGGCGGTACTTCGTGCGGCAGCCGACCGTCCCGACAAACAACTGATCCAAACGGTGGTGCTGCGCTCGCTCAGTCAGGCCATCTATGGTCCAGGACTCAGTGGTCACTTCGGTCTGGCGCTGGACGACTATGCCCATTTCACCTCGCCGATCCGCCGCTATCCGGATCTGCTCGTCCACCGTGGGATCCGCCACGTCCTGCGCACCGGCAAGGCAAAGGGATTCGCATACTCGCATGGCGACATGGAAGGCCTCGGCGAACATTGCTCCATGGCCGAGCGCCGCGCCGACGATGCGACCCGCGATGCCATCGCGTGGCTCAAGGCCGAGTACATGGAGGACAAGGTTGGTGACGTTTTCGACGGTGTGGTTTCTGGGGTAACGGGATTCGGTCTTTTCGTCGAGATCGTCGATGTCTTCATCGACGGTCTGGTGCATGTGACCAGCCTGGATAACGACTTCTACCACTTCGACCCGATTCGGCACCGCCTGACCGGCGAACGGGGAGGCCGCACTTTCCGGATCGGTGACCGCCTGAAGGTGCAGGTGACGCGGGTAAGCCTGGATGATCGCAAGATCGATCTGCGGCTCGTGGACGATGAAGGCCGTGCGGCGGAGGCTGAACCACGCAAGCCCAAGCGGAAGGCGGCGGGGGCCGGGCGGGAAACAGGTGACGGACGCAAGCCGGGCCGCCGCAAGCCCCGGGGACGGAAAGCCGGGGCAACCGCGCATGAGCAGCAGACTTCGCGGAACCCAGCGGATGCCCCACCTCAGCCCTCCAGTGCAACCGAGTCAGTAAGTGCATCGGCCGGAACGGAGGCCGATTCCGAAGCCAAGCCCAGATCGCGGCGACGCCGCAGCCCCGCTCCGGATGTGATCGAAGCGCCTGCTTCGGTGGCGAAGGCGCGAGCAAAGGCGCAGCCGGCCAAGGCCCCCGGGCGCGCATCCACTGCAAAGCCCGAAATGGAGTCGGTCGAATCACTCCCGGCGGAGGAAACGCCGCGCCGACGCCGGCGTCGGGCGCAACCCCAGGGGGAAGTCGCCATGCTGATCCGGCCTTCGTCCAAATCGGCGCCGGATGTGCAGGAGAAGGGCGCGGACAGCCCATCGGGTGAGGAGACAACCGCCGGCTCCGGGCGCAAGCGCTCGAGCCGCCGGAGACGGCGCGATTCGTGAGCCAGACCGAAATCGTCGGCGGTTTGCACGCGGTCGAATCACTGCTGGCGCATGCGCCGGAAAGAATCAAGCGTCTTCAGGTGGCGATGGAATCGGATGATGCCCGTTTGGGGGACATCGTTCGCCGTGCCGAGGGGCTGGGTATCAGAGTCGAACGGGTGCGACGCGATCGACTTGACCGCGGACAAGGCGATCTGCGTCATCAGGGAGTACTGGCCTGGACAGTGCCACGTCCGCGAGCGACCGAGGCGGATCTCGCGGATCGGGTCGTTGCTGGGGGTACCCTCTTTCTTGCCCTTGATGGTGTCACTGATCCGCACAATCTGGGTGCCTGTCTGCGCAGCGCCGATGCGGCGGGGGCCAGTGCGGTGATTGTGCCGCGCGACCGCAGCGCTTCCCTGACTCCAGCCGCTGCCAAGGCCGCTTCGGGTGCGGCCGAGACAGTACCTTTGATTACCGTTGCGAACCTGGCAAGAACCCTGCGTACCCTGCGCGAACAGGGAATGTGGGTCGTCGGGCTTGCCGGTGACACAGACACCGTGCTGTATCAGGTCGATCTGACACTGCCGACCGTTCTGGTCATGGGTGCGGAGGGAGAGGGTTTGCGCCGCCTGACGCGCGAGACCTGCGACCAGCTGGCCGCAATTCCGATGGCGGGGAGCGTGTCCAGCCTCAACGTCTCGGTCGCGGCGGGTATCGCGCTGTTCGAAGTGGTGCGTCAGCGAACACGAGTCTGATCATGTCGTGACGACCCGTTACGGCGAAAAGGGTATACTCCTCCCGGGATCGCCTGTCGGCGGGGAATGCCGCGTTGCGTGGGTTCCTCCGTGCCGATCCCGCTCGCTTTTCTCGATTCGGCCGCATCCGAACCCCCAGGATCCTCGATGAAAATCGCTGTTCTTTCGCGCGATGCCACGCTTTATTCCACGCGTCGCCTGGTGGAGGCCTGTACGGAGCGTGGCCATGAAGTGCGCGTGCTGGACGTGTTGCGCTGTTACATGAACATCACCTCGCGCCGACCGAGTATCCATTACAAGGGCGAGGCGCTCACCGGTTTCGATGCGGTGATCCCGCGTATCGGGGCTTCGGTCACTTTTTATGGCACGGCGGTGTTACGCCAGTTCGAGATGATGGGGGTCATGCCGCTCAACGAATCGGTGGCAATCACGCGCTCGCGCGACAAACTGCGCTCCCTGCAACTCCTTGCCCGCGAGGGTGTGGGCCTCCCCGTGACCGGCTTCGCGCACAAGCCCGACGACGTGCAGGACTTGATGAAGATGGTCGGCGGCGCGCCGGCGGTGATCAAGCTGTTGGAGGGGACGCAGGGTATCGGCGTGGTCCTGGCCGAGACACAGCAGGCCGCCGAGAGCGTTATCGAGGCTTTCATGGGGCTCAAGGCGAACATTCTGGTGCAGGAGTTCATCAAGGAGGCGGGTGGAGCCGATCTTCGCTGTTTCGTGGTGAACGGTAAGGTGGTCGCGGCCATGAAGCGGCAAGGAAAGGAAGGGGAGTTTCGCTCCAACCTGCATCGTGGCGGGCGCGCCTCGCTGACCCGTCTGAGTCCCGAGGAACGCGCGACTGCGACCCGAGCCGCCAAGATCATGGGTCTGAACGTCGCGGGCGTGGACATTCTCCGTTCCAACCACGGGCCAGTGGTCATGGAGGTCAATTCCTCGCCCGGTCTGGAAGGGATCGAGGCCGCGAGCGGCAAGGATGTGGCCGGGTTGATCGTCGAGTTTGTTGAGAAGTCCCTGGCCGGGCGACAATCCAGCCGTAGCCGCACCCGCACGCGCGGCAGCAAGGGTTGAACGGCGGTGCCAGTATGCCGCGCTCAGGCCTGGTTCCGCCACGAGGAGGGATGTTTCCCCGGCTCCTGATATGAACACGCCCAGCGCATTCCGCATCGAAGGCATCTCCGTCGCCCCGGGGCAGCGTTCCTTGGTCAATCTGGAACTCGCGCAGCTTTTCACCGGGACTCCGGTGACTCTACCCGTGCACGTCCTGCACGGGCGCAAGCCGGGGCCAGTCTTGTTTGTCAGCGCTGCAATCCACGGCGATGAACTCAACGGCGTGGAGATCATCCGTCGCCTGCTCAAGCAACGTTCCCTGCACCATCTTCGCGGCACCCTGCTCGCCGTGCCGATGGTGAACCTCTACGGGGTGCTCGACCACTCCCGCTATCTGCCCGACCGGCGCGACCTGAACCGGAGCTTTCCCGGACACGAAACCGGCTCGATGGCGGCCCGACTCGCACATACCTTCATGTCCCGGATCGTTGCCCGTTGCACGCACGGGATCGATCTGCACACCGGGGCCATCGGGCGCGCCAACCTGCCGCAGATTCGCGCGAATCTGGACGACGCCCCCACCGAACAGCTCGCACGCGCCTTCGGAGTGCCAGTGCTTATCAACTCCAGCCTGCGTGACGGTTCGCTACGCGAGGCCGCAGCCGCGGCTGGAGTGAGAATGTTGCTGTACGAAGCGGGCGAGGCGCTGCGTCTGGAGGAGCTGGCGATCCGGGCAGGCGTGGCCGGTATTCTCGGAGTGATGCGGGTTATCGGTATGTTGACCCCGAGACACCCACGGAAGATCCACGCAGAACCGTTCATTGCTCGTTCCAGTCTCTGGGTGCGTGCCCCGGAGAGCGGTATGTGTCTGCCGCGAATCGGTCTGGGGGCGCGGGTGAGCAAGGGCCAGGTGCTCGCCCTCATTGCCGACCCGGTCACCGGGCGTGAAGACCCGGTCGAAGCCAGCGCGAGCGGGATCGTTATCGGGCGCAGCAACCAACCACTGGTGCATGAGGGGGAAGCGTTGTTTCACATCGGCCGCTTCGAGGCCCCGAAGCGGGTCGCTGCCGAGATCGAATCGTTTCAGAGTGACCTGCAACCGGATCCGGGCCAGTCCTTCGATCCCCCGATCCTGGTTTGAGCGCGCGTCCCGTGATACGCCACGGCGGTAACCCTGACGATGGCGATGCAGGCTCGCTGCGGCTGGAGACCGCCGGGCGCGGGCGTATCGCCGAAATCAGCGCGAGCGCTCGAAGGGTTCCGTGGATGTGGAACCTGTTGCAGGTTCTGTGGGTTGCTGGGCCGGCGACCTTCCTGGCGATGCAGGGTGGATACTGGCTGGGATTCGGCGAGTTTGCTCCTACCCGCAACGTGATCTATTTCGCATTTTTCACGCTGTTTCTCGGGGTGATCGGACTTGGCAGCAAGTTCGTTTCGGTTGCCATTGTCGAACGCCGGGCCGAGCAGGCCGCCAGGAATCTACGCCGCACCATTGACCTGCTGCCGGATCTGCTGTTTGCCATTCGCGACGCGGATCTGGCGGCAGAGTCCGTTGAACGCCGGCGAATCCTGGCCGCGGGTTCGTTGTTGCAGGAGCTGGATCTCGGGCCGGACACGCTGGCGCTGGCGGTTCGTGAGTTGTGCGGCGATACCGGCCTGGCTCAGATCGCCCAACAGATCGAGGTATACCGCCGTCTGGGTTTGCAGTCGCGTGTCCGCGATCTGGTCGACGCCTCGACCGAGGCACGGCTGGCGGCGCTGGAACGGGTGCATGCCGAAGTCCCGGAACTCGCCGATCTGCTTCGGGATCGCCTTATGGGGCGCGCGCCGAGCCTGGAAGAGGGAATTCCCCGTCGGGAGAACTTTCTGAACAGTCTGCTGGTAGCGGCGGAACAGGACAACCCGGAAACCCTGCCGGTGGCCGATGTGCAGGAGTTGCTCGTGCTGCTGTTCGAGCTGATGAACGGGCGCGAGATCCGGTACCTGATCTTTTCCTGGAAGGGGCGTTGGGATGTGGCGCGATCCCTGGTTGCCGTCGAAACCACCCGCACCCGGTATCGGCTGGCTCAAGCACGGGTGGACGGTGATCTGCGTGGGTTGGCATTGATGCTGGCGGGAACCCCCGGCGGTCTTCTGCAGCGCAGCGAAATACACGGAGACAGTGCTCAACTCGCCGCGCGTGTACTCAGCGCGCTGGAACAGTTGCTGGCCGCACGGCCCCGTCGTGGCTCTGCGCTCGCGGCCCGACTCGGGTGGTTGCTGCGGGGCGTGCAACGGCTGCGTGAAGATCATGCACGCTGGCTGCAGGCCGGGGAGGCATTCGATTCCGCCCTGGAGGAGTGGGAACGGCTGCAGCAGCGGGTGAAGCCAGGTCGGCGTCGCTGGTGGGGGCGGCTGCGGAAATTCGGTCTTCACATACAGGAAGACGTGATTGCGTTGAACGATGAAAGCAAACTCGCATTCGCGCGCGAGTTCTGTGCCTTCGTCGACGATCTCGGTGTGCAGGTGGATCAACGCGGGCTGTTGATCGCCGGTCACCCGTTGGACCGGAATGAAATCCGCCGCCTCGGTCTGTATCTTCTGACGTTGCTGCAGAACTCGCTGGATCTCAGCGATCTCGCGATTCAGCGGGCGATTCAGGCTGCGCCGGCGGCCTGGCTGGGTGGTCTGCAGACCGGGTTGAGCGCGGACGCACGTGCAGGGCTTGGCGCGGCGGTGGTCAAGGATGTGCGTCAGGATCTCGGTCGCATGGCCGAGCGACTGGCGACCCAGTTGGCGACGCTGTACCGGTTGCCGCTCGACGAACGTCTTCGCCAACAGCTCGTCGACCACTACGGGGCCAATCCGGAACGGCTGGAAATGCTGGCGAGCCAGGTCGGTGACGGCAGTGACCACCCGGTTCGACGATCGCGGGTTCCCGAGCGCGAGGCAATGCTGCGCGACCCCCGCTGGGCCCTGCTCCTGAAGCTTGGCGGCCGCTACGTTGATTAGCGTGAAAGAACCCGCGTAGGGTGCC
>SLHN01000202.1 GCA_007136145.1 Thioalkalivibrio sp. | reverse complement strand
TTCCTCGGCCAGAAGGGCCGGAAGCGTGGTCAGGCAATCAGCCAGATGGTCACGTACGGCCCTGGCTACCAGTTCATGACGACCTCCGGCTACCGCAAGGATGCAATCCTTCCATGCATCCCCGAGGGCGCGGCCCGCCAGTATTTCGCCCACTTCATGCCATACGGCCGACTCGACCTCGCTATCGGTCATCGGCTCCAGGGTGGAGATGTCGGCGGGGTCGTACCGATACTCGTCCAGCGCGCGTGCCAAAGCATCGTCAGCCGGCGCGCCCCGCATTTGCCAGGCCTCGATCATTTCAAACAGCATCCGGCGCACCGAGTCACGACGAACGAAGATCTGGTTGCCGCGTGACATCGCCGGGGGGCTGACGAGATCACGGGCCGATTCCTCTCCGACTACATAAACGCGGTAGTCGTCGAAGTCCTCACGTCGGAGCAATGCCCCGAGAAAGAACAGCGGACGCGCGCCACGACCCAAACCGGCTCCATACACCAGACCATGCGCGCTCAGGGAACGGTTGACCGCATCCTGGTCGAATGGATCATGACGGGCTCTGCCCAAGGGCAGCGCCTGCGGAGAAAGATTCTCGAGTTCTTCCCAGCCCCGCTCGCGCTCGCTGACCCAGTCGCCCACCGCTTGCCGGTCGAGTGCCGCGGACAACGGCAGTCCGCGTTCCCAGCGGTAGAACTCGCGCATCTTCAGCAGGTAGGTGCAAAGAGAGTAGTTGCCGGCAAACTGGGCATCGGCGATATCGCAGTTGCGTTGCACCGCCGCGCGAAGTTCACCAAGGAGGTCGCCCGACGGGCTCTGTACCGTGGTCTCGGTCGTCTGCGTCACCGGATGAATACCCATGGTTGCCAAGGCTCCGGGCATTTTGCGTGATCGTTGCACGCATGGAAACCAATCCACGGCCACAGTGAGTGTACCCGCCGGCGACCTTATGCTCTTTTGGCGCGGATCCCGGGCGACGGTAAGGATTTGCCGCCAACACGGAAGGATTCATTACAATGCGGGGTCATGCAATCCTCACTCGCCCGCAGCGTCTCCCTGGTCGCCGACTTTGCCGTTGGCGTCCGCTGCATCACCTTCGACCTCGACGACACGTTGTGGCCTGTAATGCCGGCGATTCATCGCGCGGAAGCACGCTTCTACGAATGGCTGCGGATTCATGCTCCAGGGGTTTGCGAACGCTACAGCCCGGAAGCACTGATCGCGGCGCGGACCGCATTCATGCGCGCCGCTCCGGCAACCGAACGCCACGACCTGACCCGACTGCGCAAGCGCTGGTTGAGAGAAATCGCGGCCGAATCTGACTCCTGTCCGGAACGCATGGCTTCCGAGGGTTTCGACGTATTCTGGCACGCGCGGAACGAAATCGATCCGGATCCCGAGGCGGCGTCGGTTCTCGAGTTGCTGGGCCGGCACTTCCGACTGGGCGCGATAAGCAACGGCAATGCCGACGTTTTCCGGACCCCGCTTGGCCGGTTCTTCGACTTCTCGCTCCCCGCCGCCGAAGCGGGCGTGGCGAAACCGGATCCAGCGATTTTCCGGACCGCCGCGCGTCGCGTCGGAGTACCGACCGATGCCATGCTGCACATAGGTGACGATCCGGTATGCGACGTGCTTGGCGCACAAGGCGCCGGAATGCACGCTGGATGGTTCAATCCGCACACCCGGGAATGGCGCCACGATGCGCCGCGGCCCACCCTCACTTTCGGGCGTCTGGGGCAGATTCCGATCCGCCTCGGTCTGATCAAACCAGCCCCGTTGCGGCCATGAGCCGTTCGAGTCGGTCGACATCCTCCGGTGTATCGACGCCCGGCGGTACCTCGGAATCCACGACTCCCACCTGAATCCAGGCGCCAAGCGCCAATGCCCGCAGCTGCTCGAGTTGTTCGATCTGTTCCAATGCCGCGACAGGTTCAGCGGCAAGACGTTGCAGGAACCCGCCCCGATACGCGTACAGACCGAGATGCCGGCGCGCCAACGCAAGATCGGTCGAATGCCCGAGGCGCCGGGCCTCGCGGTCCCAGGGGATGGGTGCACGCGAGAAATACAAGGCGCGACCGCCGGCATCGGTGACCAACTTGACCTGGTTCGGATCATTCAGATCCGCATCCGTACGCATGGGCACGCCCAGCGTTGCCATATCGGCGCCGGGATGATCCTGAAGCAGACCAGCGAGCCGGTTCAGGAGCGGACCCGGTGTCAGCGGCTCGTCACCCTGAAGGTTGATCACACAGGTAGCGTCCGTCCAACCTTCCTCGCGGGCCACTGCCGCGATTCGATCCGTGCCCGAAGCCAGTGCGGCATCAGTCCAGCGCGCCTCCGCTCCGCACTGCAGTGCCACGTCGAGCACGCGCTGGTCCTCGCTGGCCACGATCACCCGCTTCGCCGAGCTCTCCTGAGCCCGCATGATCACATGCGCGATCAACGGACGCCCGGCGATCGCGATCAGCGGCTTCCCGGGCAACCGGGTCGAACCCATGCGCGCCGGAATCACGACGACGAATGGCTCCGGGTTCATCGGCCCTTCCCCACCCCGCCACGAGGTGCGATTCCATTCAGGCGGTACCGCTCACGCCAGTCATCGCGAGGAGCGCAGCGACGTGGCGATCCATACGGCGTGGATCCTCCCGATGCCTGAATTGCCGCGCTACGCTGGCAATCGCGGGGACAGCGACGGATACCCATCTCCACCGCTACTTTACGCGCCAGCGCTCCTTCTCCTCTTCCGTCAAAACCCGTGCCTCGTCCTCGAGCATTACCGGAATGTCGTCACGTATCGGGTAAGCCAGGCCGGCGGAAACCGAGATCAGTTCGTTAGCATCACGATCATAGCGCAACGGTCCCTTCGTGACCGGGCAGACGAGAATGTCGAGCAGAC
>SLHN01000186.1 GCA_007136145.1 Thioalkalivibrio sp. | reverse complement strand
CAGATCAGGGTCGCCAGGGCCGAGTAACGTGCGCAGGACAGCGACAAAGAACGGGATATTGACCGCGGAATTGATCATGGGCGAGTGCATGAAATTCGGTGCCGTATTGATCTCCACGAGCTGCACCTGCCCATCGTCCAGGAACAACAGATCAATACCGAGCAGCAGGTATTGGTCCGAGGTCGAGGCCGACCGGCAGGTTTCCAATACGGGGCGCAAGTCAATAATCATTCGTCGTATCGGCAAAAAATAGGCATGGTATTCGGAATAGTCACGTAGAGGGATCATGCGTACCGCCGCATCGGTGCGATGGTAACCGGTGTGGTCAATCTGCACGGCGTAGTCAGTGCTATTCGGCTGATAGGTCGCTCCGTGGACAAGCAGGAAACCGTTTGCGTACAGGTAGAGTTCCCGATTCCAGATCATCAGATAGACGCGACTTGTGAACTTCCGGCCTTCGTACAGCCTCAGACCGGTAATGGCTTCCTGCAGTATGGAGTGAGGGGGTATGCAATGATTGCTCAGGTCACGGCCCAGGAGGCAATACATTCCACGTCCGCCGGTACTGGTCACGGGTTTCACGAACCAGAGCTTGTCCGGATCCGGGTCGTGGAGTAACCCAGCGGCCGCGGTCCCGAAGCTGCGTGGAGCCAGGTGTTCCAGTCCATGGGCCTTGAGCAGAGCGGCCAACCGGCTCTTGTTGGCCAGGGGGTTGGATATACGCCGGTCAAGCAGTGTGATGACCCGGGCATCCGGGGGCAGTGCCGAGAGATCCAACGGGATCCCGCCGTATGTGTCCCAATGGGAAAAGCAGACGGATGGGGTTCGATCAACCAATTCGTCCGCCACCTTCCTGGCCGCTTCCTCGAACAGGCGTGTGGCCCGGTTGGTGCGCAGGATCAGTCCTTCGGTTGCCTTCGGGACAGCGGATGGCGTTCGCTCTCCGGCTGGGAAATACCATCCGAAATCCTGTGTCTCGCGCATCGGTCGCGCATGGAACCAGACGTTGCAGGCCCACTTCTCACCTCGTGCAACCGGTTTCCCTCCGTGCAGACTGCGCCGATCCGGTTTGGTCATGTCCGCGACGACATTATTGAACAACAGCAGTTGCCCCTTGCACGGCGCGACCTCGACCTGCAGCAACGGAAATGTCGTCTCGCCGCCCAATTCGACTTCATTCAGGTAGATCAACCCGGTAACGACCCTCTGGCCGCCCAGCCTGCAGGCCCTCCGCCCCTTGGCGGTCGCCAGATCATAGGCGTCGTAGTGTGGCCGGTATTCCTGATCAGGGCCGTAATGGATGACTTGCAACGATTCTGCATGGGCCAACGGAATGCCAACGATCCCGGCAACGCGCTCGCCAATCTCGTGCACTACATCGTGCTCGGAATAGCGCAACCAGCAGTTGGAACCCGATCGCCCGGGAATAGTGCCGCCACCGTCTTCGAGGGATACCTGGGCCGGCGAAATGCGCTCCCGTGCCAGCTGGATGATCCGATCGCACTCTTCCGCGGTGACAAATTTATCGGCCACCGCGAGCATCGGTTCAACGGCCAGAACTCGCGTTCCGACGTAAGCGGGTCTTGGGCAGGCAAAGAAGCTCATGCACAGGGCACGGGCGGGCGATCACCGTGCCGATCGGGTCGTAAACAGCCTTGGACAATCGTGGTCTGGCGTGTGGATGCGATCATGCGTGAAGCCATCGATGGAGTACTCCATCCTATGGTGACACCACGACACTCGGGAGCCAAACGGGCCGACGATCGGCCAACTGACTGGCTGCACCAGCCGCGAACATGGCCGAATACCTGTTGCCATTTTTGCAAGAGCCGGGTGCCAGGAAACGGACCCCGGCTTGATATCGGCGTCGTCGACCCGCACTGGTCGTTTCGTCGTGTGTCTTCAATAGCGCTGGGTCGACTCCGGGTTCGACCCGAGGCGATGGGCCTCATTGAGTGTATGCGGTGGCCCCCGGACGATACGGGAACGGTAGGAATCAGCAGCTGCCGTGCCGTGAGGCCACACGCGGTCGAAGCGCGTGAGGAATGCAGAGTGGTCCCAATGCAGTGCGACAGCCGAGACGGTGACGTTGCCGAACCGTCGGGAGTACAGCGCTTCGGATTCAGGAAGCGGGTGGGGTGGGTGGACCGAAACACGGGTGATGACGATGCGGTGGTCGCCGAGAAAATTGGGCATTCCCGCGGCCCCATTGTTGAACACGGCCCTGCCACCCGGAAAATCCTGCGCAAAACAGCGACAGGTATGACTGCTGGCAATAATATCAACGTTCGCATCCTCGAACCACGCGCGCAAGACCTCGGCGGATTTGCCGGGCGGGGGCATCGCGGCGAGTTCCAGCCCCCATCCCGACACACTTGTGGGATCGCCATGCACCACGCCGATACGAAGGTTTCCGCACTGGAGTCGGGCCTGCTTTGGCAATCCCCGGAGGCCAGCCAGATCTATTCCCTGATGCGCTACCATGTGCTGCAGTCGCTCCATGATGGCGTCGGATCGGCTTACCGTCTCCTTGGGAACCGAACTTGGGTAGGCGCAGCCGCAGCCAGCGCCTGGCTGCGGATCCGCCAGTTCCAATTCGACATTGCCGAGACATGGCTGGTGCGGAAGTACGCGTCGCTGTACCTCTCCGAACCAGGTCGGCTCGGCATCAAACCAGTGAAAATCGCCGTTGAATACCAACACCGGACGAATCTTGAACCTGGCTGCCTCCCAATCGGCCAAGGCCTCGATCGCGTCCAGTGCTTCAAGGTTGCCGTACAGGCCACCGATCAGATACGCGGTCTCGGTGAGCATCGGGTCCAGCCGCGCGAGATCGCGGGGAGAGGATCGATGCGAAACGGGGCATGAGAGAACTTGCATTTAAAAGATT
>SLHN01000072.1 GCA_007136145.1 Thioalkalivibrio sp. | reverse complement strand
GGGCAGGACGCCAGCTTTGCTGGCGCCCCGGAGGGGTGAGCCGCGCAGCGGCGAATCCATCCCTCTCTCTCCGCCAGTTACAGGGGGTGTCCACGACCCGACCGACTCCCCGGTTACTCAAGACCCGCCCGGCGCAGTCGCGCATGCAATTCATCCATTTCCTCGAGCAGGTCCGCAACCAACGCAGCCAGTTCCGGCTCGGCATCGAAGATACGTTCCATCTCGTGCATTCGTCGCGCGCGCCGGAGATGGACACTCGATACACGCCATGTTCCGGCAACACACTCGGTATGCGGGAACAATCCCTCCTGGATTTGACGCTCGAGCCAGTGCGGTTCCACGGTACAGGCGGCGGCGATCTGCTCCAGAGTAAGCCAACTCTCGTCCAAGAGGCTGCCGGTCAGAATGTCATCGTCGCGCATGGTCACGTCCTCTCTTCACTGCGGGGATCGAAACGGATTTCGCGCGCCATCTGTTCATAGATCCTGCGAGTCGCAGGATCCTTCGCCGAAGGTAACATGACCTGGATATCCAACAGCAGATCGCCAGCCGGGCTGCCGGGGATGCCTTTTCCCCGGACACGTAATTGCCGTCCACTCTGGGCGCCCTCGGGGATGCGAACCTTTACACTGCCATCTGGAAGGGCAACGTCGATCACGGCACCCAATGCTGCCTCCCAGGGCGCCACGGGCAAGGTAACGTGCAGGTTTTTTCCATCAGCGCGAAAGCGGGGATGTGGCCGGAAGTGAACCTCTAGCAGCAGATCGCCGGTCGCGCCCCCGCCGATACCTGGCGCACCCTGTCCGGCCAGGCGGATGATCTGACCCTCGTGGACCCCTTTCGGAATACGTACGTTCAGGGTGCGCTCGTCGACCACGACTCGACCCTGTGCGTCCATTCGTGGAACTCGCAGTGAAATCTGGCGTGTCGCACCCCGAAAGGCATCCTCGAGATCAAGCAGTACCTTGGCGTGATGGTCCTCACCACGGGCATGGAACCCAGTGGCGCTGGTGTGATAGCGACTCCGACCTGCACCCATATGCCCGAACAGTTCGGAGAAAAAGTCGCTGTAAGCCGCCTCTTCGGAGGGTGAGAACCCGCGTCCGGAAAACTCGAAGCCGGCGTCCCAGTCCGGCGGCGGCCGGAATTCCTCGCCGGGTCGGTGGCCGCGTCCCAATTGGTCGTATGCAGCCCGTTTTTCGGCGTCGGAAAGCACCGCGTACGCCTCGTTCAGTTCCTGCATCCGGGCCTCGGCGTCCGGCTCCTTCGAAACGTCCGGATGGTACTTGCGGGCCAGTTTACGGAACGCTTTCTTGATGTCCTGAACCGTGGCATCGCGCGCCACGCCCAGTGTCTTGTAATAGTCCTTGAATTCCATGCGGACTCCTTCGTCGCGGGAGTACTCGGGAGCAATCCCTGAATAGCAGAATGGCGACGTCCACCACCAATTTCAAGGGGTTGAAGCGGACGGTGGAATCCCCATATCGGTCTG
This sequence comes from Thioalkalivibrio sp., assembly GCA_007136145.1. Classification (GTDB taxonomy): domain Bacteria; phylum Pseudomonadota; class Gammaproteobacteria; order Ectothiorhodospirales; family Ectothiorhodospiraceae; genus Thioalkalivibrio. The sequence goes on along the minus strand of SLHN01000072.1, from coordinate 9,834 downwards.
TGAGGGCGCCGTTGAGCGGAGCCCCTTGAACCCACGGAGGAACTCATTATGTACCGTTCACTGTTTCCCCACGACGTGTTCGCGGAACTCGATCGCTTGCAGCGAGAGATGAATCAGGCATTCGAGTTCTCGCCCAGCATCCGCGGTCTCGCACGCGGCGGGTTTCCGGCTATGAATGTGGGTGGCACACCGCAATCGGTGGAAATCTATGCGTTCGTGCCGGGTGTCGATCCCGACAGCATCGAGGTCCAATTGGAGAAAGGTGTGCTGACCATTGCCGGAGAACGTGCCTCGGCCCTGCCGGCTCAGGATGTCAAGGCGAATGTGCATATCAACGAACGCTTTGCCGGTTCATTTCGGCGGGTGGTAACCATGCCCGATGATGCCGATCCCGACAAGGTTTCGGCTCGCTATCGCGATGGAATGCTGCACATCAGCATTCAGCGTCGCGAGACGGCGCAACCACGACGTATCAGCATTCAGTGATGGAGGGTCGAGCCATGAATGAAAAAACCACGGTTGCAAGACAGGAGAATTCACCAACACGTGCCGACGCGGCGTTGACACCGCCGGTGGACGTTTTCGAGGATGCGACCGGGATCGTGCTGCATGCCGATTTACCCGGTGTGCCTAGAGACAAGCTGCACCTGCACGTTGAGGCTGAGACTCTCACCATAGAGGGCGAGGTGGACCTGAACATGCCCGAAGGCATGGAAGCCACTCATGCGGAGGTCAGTGTGCCCCGGTATCGTCGGGTTTTCACGCTATCGCGTGAACTCGATACGGAAAAAGTAAGCGCGGAGTTCCGTAATGGTGTGCTGACCCTGCGGATACCCAAGGCCGAACATGCCCAGCCCCGGCGCATTGAGGTAGAAGTGGCGTAGCCGGCCGGAGTCAGCCCCACGGGGACCATTCGGAAGGCGGTGGTTTGTAGACACCGTGTGGACGCGGGTTATCCCTGACCCCGGATATCCGGGCCGGGTTCCCCAATGTCCATAAGCCGGTGCGAGCTCTTCAAGGGCCATGAGGGGATTCCAATTTCCGGGTGCGGGAGACGGTTCCCGCACCCGGAACAGGTCCGCTACGACGCCAGGCGCTTGTACTTCATCCGATGCGGCTGATCCGCGAGGGCTCCCAGCCGTTCGTGACGGTCGGCCTCGTATTCCTGGTAATTGCCGTCGAAGAACACCACGCTCCCGTCTTCCTCGAACGCGAGGATGTGGGTGGCGATGCGGTCAAGGAACCAGCGGTCATGCGAGATCACGATTGCGGAGCCGGGGAAGTCGAGCAGTGACTCCTCGAGCGCCCGCAGCGTTTCCACGTCCAGATCGTTGGTGGGTTCGTCGAGCAGGAGCAGGTTGCCACCGCTCTTCAGCACCTTCGCCAGATGCACCCGGTTGCGCTCACCGCCGGAGAGATCCTTCATCCGCTTCTGCTGGTCGGCGCCCTTGAAGTTGAAGCGCCCGACATAGGCGCGTGACGGCATCTGGAAATTGCCGACCTGCACGACGTCCTGCCCGTTGGAAATCTCTTCCCAGACCGACTTCTCGTCCGCCAGCGCATCCCGGCTCTGGTCGACATAGGCGATCTGTACTGTTTCACCAATGGTAATGCTGCCGCCATCCGGCTTTTCGTGCCCGGTGATCATTCGGAACAGAGTGGTCTTGCCGACGCCGTTCGGTCCGATGACTCCAACGATTCCGCCTCGGGGCACCGAAAACGACAAGCCCTGGTAAAGCAGGCGGTCACCGAAGGTCTTGGTCAGATTTTCCGCCTCGAGAACCACATCTCCCAGCCGAGGGCCAGGTGGGATGTACAGATCCTTGGTTTCGGAACGGCGCTGATAGTCGCTGGAGGACAGTTCCTCGAAGCGCTTCAGCCGCGCCTTGCTCTTGACCGTGCGGCCCTTCGGATTGCTGCGCACCCATTCGAGTTCGGACTCCATCGCCTTGATCCGGGCCTGTTCTGTTTTCTCCTCCTGCGCGAGGCGTTTCTCTTTCTGCTCCAGCCAGGACGAGTAGTTGCCCTCCCAGGGAATCCCATGGCCACGGTCCAGTTCCAGGATCCAGCCGGCGACGTTGTCGAGGAAGTACCGGTCGTGGGTGACCGCGACCACGGTGCCGTTGAATTCCTGCAGGAAACGCTCGAGCCAGGCGACGCTCTCGGCATCGAGATGGTTTGTGGGCTCATCGAGGATCAACATGTCGGGACTCGACAGCAGCAACCGGCATAGCGCGACACGTCGCCGTTCGCCACCGGAAAGGGTGGCCACGTCGGCATCCCAGGGCGGGAGGCGCAGCGCGTCGGCGGCAACTTCGAGCTTGCGCTCCAGATTGTGACCGTCGCTGGCCTGAATCAGGGATTCCAGATCCGCCTGCTCGGCGGCCAGCTTGTCGAAGTCGGCATCTGGCTCGGCATAAGCCGCATAAACCTGCTCGAGCCGGGCCAAGGCGTCCTTGATCGGCTGCACGGCTTCCTCGACATTGCCACGTACGTCCTTGCTCCCGTCGAGTTGCGGTTCCTGCTCCAGGTACCCGATCCGAATGCCCGGTTGCGGTCGCGCCTCTCCGACGATTTCCTTGTCAACTCCGGCCATGATCCGCAACAGAGTCGATTTTCCGGAGCCGTTGTATCCGAGCACGCCAATCTTGGCGCCGGGAAAGAAATTGAGATAGATGTCCTTCAGGATCTGCTTTTTCGGCGGGACGATCTTGCCGACACCATTCATGGTAAAGATGTACTGCGCCATGGGGCCTCTTCTGGGTACGTTGTGCGTGTTGAAGGCGGTTAACAGGACACTGTACCACGAGTGCCATCCGAATTTTTTGGCTCTTCATGGCGTCTATAGGGTTCGTTACCTTTTCAATGAGAGGAATCAGTATGGTTCGTATTCGGCAAGTTTTCGGTTCCCTGTTCGTCCTGCTCTGTTGCCTACCGCTCGCCGGCCAAGCGGTCGAGCGTGTGACCCTGGAACACGATGGGTTGACGTTGGTCGGTCACCTGCAGTCGCCATCCGACCCCGCTGACGGAATTTTTCTGATGCTGCATGGAACCTTGGCGCATGGACGCATGGAAACCATGGCGACTATTCAGGATCTGTTGGCCGAGCAAGGGGTGAACTCGCTCTCGCTCAACCTCAGCTTCGGGATCGACGCCCGCGAAGGCATGTTCGAGTGTGATCGGCCCGTGACGCACGGCGTACAGGACCATTTTGCCGAACTCGACGCCTGGATGCGCTGGCTGAAGGCCGAAGGCTTCGGGTCCGTTACGTTGCTGGGTCATTCGAGAGGGGGCAATCAGATCGCGCGCTATTTCAGGGAGACCTCGCCCGAAGGGATCCGGTCGCTGGTGTTGATCGCGCCGTCGACGTTCGATGTCGAAGACGCGGCGGCGAGCTACGAGGCACAGTCGGGAATGCCGCTGGTCGCGCGTCTGGACCAGGCACGGGAACTGCTGCGCATGGACCAGTCGGAGACATTGCTACGCGATGTTCGCTTCCTGTATTGCGAATCGCTGGACGTTACACCATCGGCATTTCTTGGATACTACGAGCCGGAAGCCGCCCACGACACGCCAACGCTGATCGACGGCATTGGGACACCGACGCTGGTGATTATCGGCTCCGAGGATACCGTGGTCGCCGATCTACCCGCGCGCATGACTGGCCTTGAAGACTCGGCCGCGGTCACCACGGTTACGATCGATGGCGCGGATCACTTCTTCCGCGACTTCTTCGCCGACGACGTGGTGGAGGCTATCGTCGGGTTCCAGGATTGACGCTTGCCTTTACCCGAGGCTGCCGCCACCTCATGACCAGGCTGCGGCAGCCTCGCGCGGAAACCGAGGAGTTGTGGCGGCGGACAACGATCCGAACCGAGGACACTGACGAACATAGGGTGTTCGCGCTGTGGTTCAAGGGTATTGGTGCAGAAACGCCTTTACCTTGTCGACCATTTTCCGCGACCCCACATAGAGTGGGACCCGCTGGTGCAGATCATCAGGGATCACTTCGAGCATGCGTGTCGAACCATTGGTCGCGGCCCCTCCGGCCTGTTCGGCAATGAACGCGACCGGGTTGCACTCGTAGATCAACCGGAGCTTGCCCTTCGGAGCACTCTGCGTCTGTGGATAGATGAAAATCCCGCCCATCAGAAGATTGCGGTGGAAGTCCGAGACCAGCGACCCGATGTAACGTGACGTATACGGGCGGTGGGTATCCGGGTCGATTTCCTGGCAGTACTTGATGTACTGCTTCACGCCCATCGGGAAGTGGACGTAGTTGCCCTCGTTGATGCTGTAGATCCGGCCTTCGTCGGGGGTGCGGATGCCGGGATGCGAGAGGCAGAATTCGCCAATGCCTGGATCCAGCGTGAAGCCATCGACGCCATTGCCGGTGGTGTACACCATCATCGTCGACGACCCGTAGATCACGTATCCGGCGGCCACCTGGTGGTCTCCGGTCTGCAGGAAGTCGGATACCTGGGCGCGTTCTCCCTCGGGGCTGGTCCGCCGGTAGATCGAAAAAATCGTTCCGACGGAAACGTTGACCTCGATGTTCGAGGAACCGTCCAGCGGGTCCATGCAGAACACATAGTGTCCGTCCCGCGACAGGCCGTCGTCGAAGGTGACGATCTCCTGGTTTTCCTCGGACGCGATCGCGCAGACTTCGCCCGACGCCTGGATCGCCGCGATGAAATGGTCGTTCGCGAAGACATCGAGTTTTTTCACGTCCTCGCCCTGAACGTTGACTTCGCCCGCTTCGCCGAGGATGTCGACGAGCCCCGCCTTGTTGATTTTCTTGTTCACGATCTTTGCTGCAACCCCGATGTGGTGCAGCAGCCGCGAGAGGTCGCCCCTGGCCTCCGGGTGTTCTTCCTGCCGGTTGATGATGAACTCGTTCAGGGTAACGATCTGATAGCCCGCGCTGGCTTTCATGCCCTGCTCCGGCGCCTTGAGGAAAGACCGTCCAGTATACACCTACCAGCAACATGGTATCTGGTTGCGCTCCCCGGCTGCGGCGCGAACCAACGCCACCTGTCGATCCAGGCGTCAGGGATCGTCGCGGCGTGCCTCGATACGCTTTCGTGCCCAGCCACCGAGAACCAGCAGAGCCGCCAGAACGAACAGCGGAAGCACCGTCTGCGGCTGCAACGCATCGCCGGTTTCGATTGCCTCGACCGCCCCGTGTACCGCGGTTGCGTACACCCCCCACTTGATGGAAAGGCCGATCAGCGCGGCAAGCAGAAAGCCGCCACGCGGGAGCCCGAGTACGCCGCCGGCATAGTTGACGAGGGAGTGGGGGAAGCCAGGAAGCACGCGCAACGCGGTTTGCGTCAGAAGATCGCTGCGGTGGCTCAGCAAGGTGACGAGGCGTTCCGCATTGGCACTGGGAGACCAGCGCTCCCCGAGTCGATTTGCGAAGGTGTGGGCACCCAGCGCGCCGAAGACACTGCCCACCAGCAACATCGCCACGGAGACCACGGGAGGATGGAATGGCGCGATCAGCCAAAAGCCCAGGCTTCCGGGTAGTGCGAAGGTGAACAGCACGATCATCAGCACGACCACAGCGACCATCGCTGCCGGCCGGTCGGCGATCTGGTCGCCTCTCTCCAGCAGCACCGAGAGGTCGCGGGCGTGCCAGGTCGCCAGGATCAGACCCACCACGACCAGCACCAGTAGCAACAGCACTCTCCAGTGCTGGCGAAGCCAGCTCATCGGAAAATTCATCATGGGCAGCGGGGGGTGGAATGCATTGGCATTTCCCGAGGAAAAGGCAAGCGGACGCCCATCTTCCAAGCAAACAGCGAGCGCTGGCAAGCGTTTTCGCGACTCGTGGTATTGGCTGCGAACGGGCGGATCCTGCATCCGGCTCGGGGACCGATGGATGACGTTGCCCCTGCGTTCGTGGCGGCGCATCCCTGTGCCGCAAATGCGGGTGATTCGGGGGCGTGGCGAACTCCCGGATCAGATCCGCCAGCGCTTCGATGCGGTGGAATCGGTTGCATCGATCCAAATCCCGCTGTATACGGAAAGTTCGCGCCGGTATGAAGTCTTCCTGATGCGGGGCTTTCGCAGTTACGTGGAGGAGATTCCCGGTACACAAGGTTCCCATTGAGGCTCTGTCCGTATGTCTGAGTCCCGAAACTCGCGCCGACGCGTGCTTCTGGGTTGGTTTTTCGGGATTCTGCTGTCCGCGGGGCTGGCAATCCTTGTGGAATGGGTTCTGGGTTGGCGGAGTGTGTTGGCTGTCTGGCGGGAAGTGCCGCCGGGCGAGCTGTTGCTGGGAGCTGGACTCGCAGTCCTCAGTTACGGTCTGCGCGCCGGGCGACTGGCGGTCGTGGCGCGCGGGGTCGGAGCCCGTGCATCGCCGCTGTCCTGGTTTCGCATCACCGCGCTGCATCTGGCCGCGATCAATCTGGTGCCGGCCCGGGCGGGTGAGGCCGCGTTGCCGCTGCTGATGCGCCGGCACTGTTCGGTCCCGCTCGCGCAGGGGTTGGGGCTACTGGTGGCGCTTCGGCTGCATGATCTGGTCGCGATGGCGACTCTCGGGCTGTCGGCGGTGGTAATGCTGGTTTATGGCGGCACCGCCGGGCTCATTGCGTTGCTCGGACTGGGACTGACTGGCTGGCTGGGCCTGGTATGGGCGCCTCGGCTGCTGCTGCCGTGGGCCGATCGCGGACAGCGCTGGGTCGCGGTACTGAGCTGGCCGCTGCGCCTTTTGCCGGCGAATCTGGTCTGGGTGTACGGGCTGACTCTGACGGCCTGGGCCGCCAAGTGGTTTTCCCTTGCGATCGTGGCCGGAGCCGTGGCGGGTCTCGATTCGATGCAGGCGCTGGTTGCGATCGCGGCGGCAGAGGTGGCTGCTCTGTCGCCGATTCAAGGAGTGGCGGGTGCGGGAACCTTCGAGGCCGCCGTCGCCGGTGCGCTGGTGCTCACCGGGCTGGGTGCGGCCGAGGCCCTGCACGCTGCGGTGACCCTGCACCTGTTTCTACTGGGTATTTCGCTGCTGCTGGCGGTTCCGGCGCTGTTCTTGCCACACCGCGGGCGCGCCGCTGCCGTGCCCCCGGTGTCGCTTCGGTAACAACCGGGATCGTATAATCCGCAACTTCGCAGCGCCAGGTGACCCATGTCCATGTCCCAGAAGGCTCCGTTTCTTTCCGTCATTGTCCCGTTCTACAACGAGGCGGACAACGCGAGGCAGATGGTGGCCGAAGTGGTTGCCGTGTTTGATAACTATCCCGGAGAATGGGAGCTTCTTTGCGTGGACGACGGAAGCAACGATGGCACGCCGGCTCGCCTGGAGGAAACTGCCGGCGAGGCGGGTCATCGGGTTCGAGTGTTGCGGCTGCGTCGGAACTTCGGCCAGACTGCCGCGTTGCAGGCAGGAATCGACGCGAGCCGTGGTGAGTTGATTGCAACACTCGACGGCGATCTTCAGAACGATCCCGCCGACCTTCCGCGGATGGTGGAAGAGTTACTGCAGCGGGATCTCGATCTACTCACTGGCTGGCGCCGGAACCGGCAGGACGGCTATTTCCTGCGGTTGTTGCCGTCGCGAATCGCGAACTTCCTGATCCGTCGCGTGACCGGAGTGCGGATCCGCGACTACGGGTGCGGGACGAAGGTATATCGGGGTGAGGTCCTGCGGCAGGTCCGACTGTTCGGCGAGATGCACCGGTTCATCCCGGTGTGGATCGCGGGGGTGACCTCGCCGTCACGGATCGGCGAGACGCCGGTGAATCACCGCCCGCGCCTCGGTGGACGCTCGAAGTATGGTCTTTCACGTGCGTTTCGGGTCGTCCCTGACCTGCTTGCCGTGTTCTTCTTTCTGCGTTATCGGGCCCGCCCCGGGCATTTCTTCGGCTCGATCGGGATCGCTTTCGGCGTAGTCGGAACGGCAATCATGACCTGGTTGCTGATTGCGAAATTTGTTTTCGGACAAGATATTGGCGACCGTCCGCTGCTGTTGTTCGGCGTGCTGGCGCTGGTGTTCAGCATCCAGTTCCTGACCACCGGGGTGCTGGCCGAATTGCTGGCGCGCACCTATTTCGATTCACCCCGAACCCACTCCTACGTGCTGGCCCCGGCGTCGCCCTCGTCGGCGCAGCGTGTCGACAAAGACTCTCCCGCGCCACCGAAGGGCCGGACGGATCTTCACGATGTCTGAGCAGTTCGGGGCCACGCTCCGCGGCAGGCCGACGATGGAGTTGCGCTGGCTGCTGGCGGTCACCGCCGGTGTGCTGCTGGCTTTCTTCGTGCGTCTGGGGGCCTGGCCACTGTTCGACCTCGACGAAGGGGCATTCGCGCAAGCGACCCGCGAGATGATGCTGAGCGGGAACTACCTCTCCACCTGGCTCGATGGCGAGCCGCGGTACGACAAACCGATTCTGAGTTACTGGATGCAGGCGCTTTCGGTGCACGTGTTCGGCCCGCAGGAATTCGCGTTCCGCCTGCCGTCGGCGGTTGCCGCCGGCCTTTGGGTGGCCGCCGTGTATGGATTCGCGCGGGAGCGCCTGGGTACGGCTGGCGCTGGGGCGGCGGCGCTGCTGATCGCGTTTTCGGTCGGCCCCATGGTGATCGGCCGTGCGGCAACCGCGGATGCCTGGCTGAACCTTTGGCTGACGCTGACTTTCCTCGAGATCGCGCGCTGGCAGGAGAACCCTCGCCGAACCGTGTTGCTGCGCGCCTATTTGTGGATGGGGCTGGGTTTTCTCACCAAGGGACCAGTGGCGATCGTGATACCGCTACTGGCGACCCTGGTCTTCTTCGTCGCGGAGGGGCGTTGGCGGGAATGGTTGCGTGCGGTGTTCGATGCACGGGGATGGCTGTTGCTGGCGGCGGTGGCGCTGCCCTGGTACCTGCTGATTCTGGTGCGCGAGGGTTCCGGGTTCTTCTACGGGTTTTTCATCGAACACAATGTACAGCGTTTCCTCGAGACCCGGGAAGGCCACGGCGGAACCGTGTTCTATTACCTTTTGGCGCTGCCACTGGTCGTTTCGCCGTTTGCCGGCTGGCTACTCGCGACCCTCGGTCGCCTGCGGTACCGGCCGCGAGGGCTGGAGCTCCTGAGCTGGTCTTGGTTCGGGGTGGTATTCGTGTTGTTTTCGCTGTCCAGTACCCAGCTTCCGCATTACATCCTCTACGGGGTGACACCGCTGTTGCTGTTACTGGCGATGCACCGGGAGCAGTTGCGTAGCGTGTGGCTGGCGTTTCTGCCCGCGCTCGTTCCGTTCGGCCTGATGCTGACGTTGCCTTCTCTGCTTGGAGTCGCAGCCGGGCATTTCGACCGCGCCTACGAGATCGAACTCGCCCAATGGGGGATGGAGGTGTTTGACGGCCACTATCTGTGGACCATGGCGCTGTTCGCGGCCGGCGCGCTCGCGATTGCCCTGCTGGTGCGACTGCCTATCTGGAAGCGGCTGATTCTCATTGGCGCACTGCAGACGCTGGCGTTGGTCACCACTCTGATTCCGGCTGCGGCAAACATGCAACAACTGCCGGTCCAGCGGGCCGCCGAGATCGCCCGCGCGCTGGATCATCAGACGGTCGCCTTCAGCATCAACATGCCGAGTTTCAGCGTGTATCGGGGTGCGGCGACCCCACGGCGGTTGCCGGAGCCGGGGGAGGTGGCCGTTACCCGGTCCCACAGGGTGTCGGCTATCGGGGCGCACTATCCGGAACACACCCTGGAGATCATCTATCAACAGGGTGGCATCGTGCTGTTGCGGGTTCTACCGATGGAGTAGGGCATATGCAGGGGTATTTCGGTCAGTTTTTCTTCGCTCTGCGCCAGGACCTGGTTGGTCGCTGGCCGGGGCCGGGTTTGACGGCCCG
>SLHN01000005.1 GCA_007136145.1 Thioalkalivibrio sp. | reverse complement strand
TTGAAAAAAGGGGTGTGTGGGAACGTCACATCATTTGCCCGGCCGATCGATCAGCCGGGGTGGTGCAGGGCGGCATCGCGGGTCTGGATCCGGATTGAACCTTCTTCGAGAGTGCGCGCTGAGCTATAGAGGGAGCGACCGCGTGTTTTAATCCATGGTTGGCCCTTCATCGAACCGGGTCTGGTGAAAACGACATTTCGGCCATGGTTTGGAAGCCTTGCTCAACACTTGGAATGCGACCTGAAGGGGTGGGGATGCACTTGGTAATTGCGCGTCCGACTTCTGTCCGACCAAACTGGAGCCTTGGGCAAATGTTGCCCGCGGTTGCCACGGGGGGAACCCATGAAGCCACCCGAATACGCTGAACACAAGTCCCGTTCCGATGAAAGAAAGCGGCTACATATCTGCTTCGACATGGCAGAGGCCGACATCCTTCACGACTTGCTGGAGCGGCTGCGGACCCGGCGCGGTGAACTGCCGGCGGCGATTTCCAGGATTCCTTTGGGATGAAATGCCAGACCGCTGCATGGGTCGGGGGCCATCGCGATCATCAGTTACACCTTCCTGGGCATTATGGGGGTGGGTCCGATCAGTTGCCCGACCACCGCCTTGTCAGTCGCTATATTCATTCGTATATTACGGGTTCGAATGTGATCGAGACCGGTTGTCATGAAGCCCAATGTCGATGGGCGTTTCTGGTTGAACTTCGGAGCTCGGGGATTCCTGGGCCTGGGGCGCATCGAATTGCTCGAGCGGATCGGTGCCCTGGGGTCGATCTCGGCGGCGGCCCGAGTGATGGGGATGAGCTACAAGGCCGCCTGGGATGCGATCGATGCGATGAACAATCTCGCCGACCAGCCATTGCTGATTCGGCAGGTGGGCGGTAGAAGAGGGGGCGGAACGCGCCTGACCGATTACGGACGCGAGGTGATCGCCCAGTACCGGATCGCCGAGCACACACACCGGCAATTCATCGATCTGATGCAGCAGAATCTGGAAGCTGGCGGCTTGGCGGATTTTGCCGCGGACGCCCGTTTCATCGGGAGGCTTCAGATGCGCACGTCGGCAAGAAACCACTTCCATGGGACCGTATCCCGTTTCACCGCTGGCGCAGTGAACGATGTGGTCGTTGTGGACATCGGGGATGGAATCGAGATTGCCTCGGTCGTGACACATGAGGCGGCAGACTCGCTGGGGCTGCTTCGGGAAGGGCGCGAAGTCCAGGTTCTGATCAAGGCGTCGTTCGTGATCCTGTGCGAGGAAGGGGATGGTCTGCGTTACAGCGCCCGCAACCGGCTTTGCGGGATGGTCAGTGCAATTCAGCCGGGAGCGGTGAATGCCGAGGTGAAGCTCGAACTCAGTGCTGGCCGAACGCTCACGGCTGTTGTGACCATGGATGCCGTGGGCGAGGGCTGGCTGCAAGAGAGAGGGCGAGCGTGCGCGCTGATCAAGGCGCCGCATGTCATCCTTGCGGTCCCGGATTGAGCCGCTGCGTTGCTGGCCTGTTTGTTTGCGATGGTGGCGACGAGCGCCACCGCTGAAGATGCGAGGGGTAGGGTGCCAATGAGCGCAGCGAATTGCGCCGTTCGAGGCCCGGAGGCCGGCCGGCGGGGTATCGGTGCGGTTCGGCTGCGCCTCACGGTACCCTACGGGGGACTTTCGCGCTAACTGCTGGAATACCCGTGCAGCGAAGGAGTGAGTTCATGCTACGACCGTTTCTGCTAGTCCTTGCCATGTTGCCGGCCGCGCTCGCGTTCTCCGCCCACGCGCAGAAGTTTACCGTTGCCGCTGCCTCCGATCTTCGCTATGCACTGGATGATATTGCTGAGCTCTACCGCCGCGAGCACCCTGACCACACCTTCAACGTCATTTACGGATCTTCCGGGAAGATGACTACCCAGATCATGAATGGGGCGCCGTACGATATCTTCTTTTCGGCTGACATCGCCTTTCCCAAGCGGCTGCAGGAGGCCGGTCTGACCGCCAATGAACCGGAAGTCTACGCGATTGGCCGCATCGTGATCTGGAGCAACACTCTCGACGCATCCGAACTCAGTCTGGAAGACCTGCCCACGGATCGGCGTATCCGCCGCCTCGCAATTGCCCAGCCTGCGCATGCACCCTATGGTCTTCGTGCCCGGGAGGCGTTGGAGTCCGCGGGAGTCTGGGACGAGGTACAGCCGAAGCTCGTGTTCGGCGAGAACATCGCCCACACCGCGCAGATGGTCCAATCCGGAGCCGCTAATGCCGGCATCATTGCGCTGTCACTGGCGAAATTCCCAGCGCTTGCACGGTACCCGCACCAGCTGATCGATGACGCCCTTCACAACCCATTGACCCAAGGCTTCGTCGTCGTCAAGCGTGCCGAGGACAACGAGGCGGTGATGGCCTTCGCGCGATTCATGGAGACCGAAGAAGCCCACGGGATCATGAAGCGCTACGGGTTCGTGATGCCTGACCCGGAACCCGCCGATGACGGGTAGTGGCGAAGGTCGAAGCCGTTCTCCACGGTGCCGGCTCCACCCACGCCGAGGGGCGCGGGGCGCATCCGGCGTGCCGTTCGGCGAATGACAGACTTCGGCGATTTCGGCCCCACCTACCGCTGGAGGGGGTGAGAGCATGCTGGGACTCGGGCCCGAAGACTGGCAGGCAATCGAGCTGACCTTCAAGCTTTGCCTGTACACAACGATCATCCTCTTGGTTATCGCCACCCCGATTGCATGGTGGCTCGCCAGTGGACGTTCGGCGGCGCGGGTGGTGGTGCAGGCGATCGTCGCCTTGCCGCTGGTGCTGCCGCCGACAGTCCTCGGATTCTACCTGCTGATCGTGCTGGGACCCCGAGGGTTCGTGGGGGGCACCCTCGAATCCATCGGACTGCATCACCTGGCATTCACCTTCGA
>SLHN01000191.1 GCA_007136145.1 Thioalkalivibrio sp. | reverse complement strand
GTAAGGCACGAGGCCCGGCATCAATCGCGCGCCGAGAGCGCCTTCATCGGCTTGCTCCAGGAGACAGAAACCGGACCCGAGACCTGAATTACACCGCGGCCCGGCCAAATCGGTTTGCTCCTTGTGCCCTTGGCAACCCCGAGCCATCCCATTCGCAGGTTGCCACCAGGAATAACCGACCCACGTCGGAACGGGTCGGCCGGTTTCCGTCAGCTCACGGCATTCCGCTCGACCCCGGCTATTGCAGACGAACTGCATGCGCCGGAAGTCGCCAGGGCCGTCAATATTGCCTGCACCGCAGCCCCCGCACTGTCTTCGGCAATAGCCGCACCAGCGACGCGGATACCGTTTACCATGATTGCCACCGCCGCCAAAGCCTTTGCTCCGGTACTGTGCTCCAGCGCGTGTTCGTCGAACTCGACTACTTCCAGCGGCACGCCATAACGGCGTTCCAACGCGGAAACCAGGGCCGAGACGACACCGTCGCCGCGCGCCGTGAGTCGCTGCACAACACCCGACTGCCGCAACTGCACGTCGATGTTCACCTGTCCGCCCTGCTGGTTCAGTCGATATCCGGCCAACCGCCATTCGGAAGGCACCTCCAGGTAGAACCGTTCGAACAGCGCGCGGATCGTGCGCGAATTCACTTCGGCCGCAGTGGCGTCGGCCTCCGCCTGCACCTGCCGCGCGAACTCCACCGCCAGCCAGCGGGGCAGACGTATGCCATGATCGCGCTCCAGGACATGCGCGACGCCGCCCTTGCCGGACTGGCTGTTGATCCGCACCACGGCTTCGTAGCGACGACCCAGATCGAGCGGGTCGATCGGCAGATAAGGCACGTTCCAGCTACCGCCGTGGCGGGTACGGTGGGCAAGGCCCTTGCGAATCGCGTCCTGGTGACTGCCGGAGAATGCGGTGTACACCAGCTCGCCAGCCCAGGGATGGCGCGGGTGCACCGGCAGTGCCGTGCACTCGCGATACACCTTCTCGATCCCCGTCATGTCTGACAGATTCAGCGTGGGATCGATGCCTTGGGAATACAGGTTCATCGCCACGGTGATCAGGTCCATATTGCCCGTTCGCTCGCCATTACCGAACAGCGTGCCTTCGAGACGATCGGCCCCCGCCAACAGGCCCAGCTCGGCTGCGGCGACGCCCGTTCCCCGGTCATTGTGGGTGTGCAGCGACAACACGAAGTGCTCACGCATCGCAACGTGATCACAGAACCACTCGATCTGGTCCGCAAAGACGTTGGGCGTGGTGATCTCCACTGTCGCCGGCAGGTTGATAATCACGCGTTGCCCCAGATCCGGTCGCCAGATCGCGTTGACCGCGTTCACGACCTCGACCGCGTAGTCGGGCTCGGTCGCGGAATAACTCTCCGGCGAATACTGGAAAGTCCATTCGGTACCCGGGTAGACCGCTGCCGCCTCCCGGACCCAACGCGCACCGTTCTCCGCAATCGTGCGCACTCCGGCGCGATCCATCCCGAACACCTGCTCCCGCTGCGCCGGATTGGTCGAGTTGTAGACGTGCACGATGGCCCGGGGCACACCGGCCAGGGCCTCGAAAGAACGTGCGATCAGGTCCGCACGGGCCTGCGTCAGGACCTGGATGGTCACCTGCGGCGGGATGCGATCCTCTTCGATCAGCCGCCGGGTAAAGTCGAAATCAGCCTGCGAGGCCGAAGGAAAGCCGACCTCGATCTCGGTCAGGCCGATCGCGACCAACAGATCGAAGAACCGGAGCTTCTGCTCCACCGACATCGGCCGCTCCAACGCCTGATTGCCATCACGCAGGTCCACGCTGGCGAATTGCGGGGCCTGGGTGATGCGCTGATTCGGCCAGCGGCGGTCCGGTTTCGCTATCACCGGTGCGGGTGCGTACTTGCGATGGTCGAATGAAAACTGGCTCATTGGTTGGTCCTCTGATCCTGGAGAGGGCGGGCAGTTTTCCCGCCATCGATTCGAGGAACCATGATATTCTCCTACCGCCGCAATTATTCGTCTATTTTTCACCATTTACGACTTTTTTGGGCATAATATTGCGCAATGAAATCCCATAAGGACATTTCCATGCGAAAGACTCCTGGGCAGACCACACCGCATCTTCTCAACCGCACCGATCGCCGGATCCTCGAAGCACTGCAGGAGGACGCCGGCCTCTCGAACCAGGCTCTGGCGGAACGTGTAGGCCTCAGCCCCTCACCATGCCTGCGCCGGGTCCGCGCACTGGAGGAAGCTGGAATCATTCTGGGACGCGTGGCATTGCTCGACGCCAGGCGCCTCGGACTGGAACTCACGGCCTTGATCCACATTGGCATGGACCGGCACACGCCGGAGCGATTCGCGAGTTTCGAGGAAGCCGTGGCTGCCTATCCCGAGGTCCAGCATTGCTTCCTGATCACCGGGCAGGCGGCGGACTATTTGCTGCAGGTGGTGGTTCCCGACATGGATGCCTACCAGGACTTCCTGCTGCGCCGGATTACCCGACTCGAGGGAGTCAGTAGCGTGCACTCCAGCTTCGTGCTGCGCCGAGTCGTCGATCGCACCGCCCTGCCGCTGAATTACCTGCGCAATTGACGATGCCTCCACCGATGACCATGAAAAGCCGTAAACGGTACGCGTCCAGCGCAGGCCCGACTCGGCAGGGATTTCGGGTGGCCTTTCGCGGGCAACGCCTCAGGCGTGATCGATGTGTGTCTGCAGCCAGTACTCGAGCAGGGCCAGATGCCAGAGCTTGGAGCCCTGGATACGGGTGAAATGCCCATCGGGTTCCTCCAGCAGCCGCTGTACGTACTCGGGCCGGTAAAGACCTCGCTCCCGCGCCACCTGCGAACCGAGGATGTCGCGCATGAACTCGAGAAATTCCCCGCGCACGTATTTCAATGCCGGGACCGGGAAGTATCCCTTG
>SLHN01000065.1 GCA_007136145.1 Thioalkalivibrio sp. | reverse complement strand
GCCGGCGCTCGAACTCGGCTGCGGTGACGGCGATCCGTTGCTGATGCTCACGGTGCCCGAGGCCTGGCTGTCGGTGGCGTACGTGATGTTCGCTCAGGCGCTGTCGGGTATCGCCAAGGATCTGAACAAGATGAGCGCGAAATCCGGCGTGAAGCTGGTCGCGGGCAATGTGCAGGGCCGACTGTTCCGTTGGGTGGCCTGGTTGACGGGTTCCAAGAACGCTTTGAAAGGCCTGGGCTTCTTTGTCGGCGCGGCGCTCTTGTACACGGTCGGGTTTCGGATGGCCCTGGTGGTTCTTGCGGGTTTGCTGGTGCTGAGCCTCAGCCTGGCCGTGCTGGGACTGCCGCGGGGGCTGGGTCGCGTCGACGGCAAGCCGAAGTTCACTCAGATGTTCGCCAACAGCCCCGCGATCAACGTCCTGTCAGCAGCGCGTTTCTTCCTGTTCGGAGCAAGGGATGTCTGGTTCGTGGTTGCATTGCCGGTGTTCCTGTCGGCGACGCTCGGCTGGAACCACCTGCAGGTGGGAGCCTTTCTGGCGTTATGGATCATCGGTTACGGCATCGTACAGGCCGCCGTTCCGACCCTGATCGCGCGCAAGGGTCTGGACCCGACCGGTCTGACCGCCCGGGTCTGGGTGCTCGTCCTGATGCTGATCCCGATCGGCATCGTGATCACGCTGGAGACCGGCCTCGATCCGGGGCTGGTGCTGATCGTCGGACTGGGCATTTTCGGGGTCGTGTTCGCGATCAATTCGGCGGTGCACTCGTTCCTGATTCTGGACTACGCCGAGTCCGACAAGGTCGCGATGAAGGTGGGGTTCTACTACATGGCCAACGCCGGCGGCAGACTGGTCGGCACCGTGCTTTCCGGCTGGATCTTCATGACCCAGGGGCTGGTGGGTTGTCTGATCACATCCAGCGCCTTCCTGTTCGCCGCCTGGATGCTGTCGTCGCTGCTACCGCGGGGACCCACGGTGTCGGATACCGGGACTCCGAGGCAAGCGGGCCGCTGATTCCGGAAACGGAGTCCGACAGGCTGCCAGGCGCTACAGCTCTCGGGATGCCTGGACCACGCCTTCGTCGTCGGCGGTCGCCCGGATCTTGAAGCCGAGACGACGCATCAGCCCGAGCATGTGCGTGTTGCCCGCGATGATTTCCCCTTCCATCAGGCTGAGGCCGCGGGACTTGGCGACCCGCATCAGCGTCTGCATCAGATGGGTGCCGATGCCGCGACCCTGCCACTCGTCGGCAACGACGATCGCGAACTCGCAGCTCCGTTTGTCGGGATACGCAGTGTACCGGGCCACGGCGACCTGTTTTTCCACGCCCGGATCGGGCTCGACCACCGCGATCATCGCCATTTCCCGGTCGTAATCGATCTGGGTGAAGCGGACCAGCATTTCCTGAGTCAGCTCGTGCACCGCCTGCATGAACCGGAAATAGCGCGATTCGTCGGACAGGCTGCGCACGAATTCCTGTTCGATCTGCGCGTCCTCCGGGCGGATCGGACGCACTGTCAGCGTGATGCCGTCCGGCATCGGCCACTCCTCGACCAGGTGTCCGGGGTAGGGGTGGATCGCCATGTGTCCGTAGCGATCGGCCTGGCTGGGCGGGAAATCGACAACGATCCGCGCATCGACGGCCGCGAGTCCGTTCTCGTCGACGATCAGCGGATTGATGTCGAGTTCCAGCACCTCCGGCAATTCGCAGACCATGTCCGAGATGCGCAGCAGCACCTTTTCCAGCGCGGTCACGTCCACTGGTGGCATGTGCCGGAAGCGCTGGAGCAGGCGGGCCACGCGCGTGCGGCCGATCATTCCGCGGATGATGGTCTCGTTCAGTGGCGGCAGCGCCACCGCGCGATCCTGCAGCACTTCGACCGAGGTACCGCCCGAGCCGAAGCTGATCACCGGCCCGAATACAGGGTCGCGCAGCACGCCCACCATGAGTTCGCGCCCGTAATGGCTGCGGTACATGCGCTCGAGCGTCACACCCTCGAGGCGTGCCTCGGGCCGGGCTTCCGCGGCTTCCTGCATCATCGCCTGGAAGCACTTGCGAACCGACTCGGCGGTGGTGATGTTCAGACGTACACCACCGACGTCGGATTTGTGAGTGATGTCGGGCGAAGCGATCTTCATCGCCAGCGGATAGCCGAGCGTGCTCGCGGCGACCAGTGCCTCGCTGGCGTTGTGTGCCTGCACGGTCTGGGTTACCGGGATCCGGAACGCGGCGAGCACCGCCTTGGACTCCATGGTTCCCAGCGAACGGCGGCCCTCGCCAAGGGCGCTCTCGATGATCATGCGGGCACCCTCGACGTCGGCGGGACTCCGGTCACTGAGCGGCCCCGGGACCTGCAACAGCAGGCGCTGGTTGCGCTGGTGAGCCGTGAGGTACGCGAAGGCCTCGACCGAGGCCTCGGGGGTTATGAAGTTTGGGAGCCGTTCGGCGATGAAGCGGCCCCGGGCCTTTTCGACCTGCTTGCCCCCCATCCAGCAGGCCAGAACGGGTTTGCTGTCCCTTCCGTCATGGCTGCTGCGGATCACGATCTCGGCGACTGCATCGGAGTCGGTCATTGCCTGTGGCGTGAGCATCGCCAGCACACCGTCGATCCCGGGATCCTGCAGGCAGGCTGCCAGGGCGGTTTCATAGCGGCTGGGGTCCGCGTCACCAAGCAGGTCCACCGGATTACCATGTGACCAGTGGGGCGGCAATTCGGTATCCAGGCGCTTCAGCGTGTGTGCCTGCAGATCGGGTATCGACAGGTCCAGTTCCACGGCACGGTCCGTCGCCATCACGCCGGGGCCGCCGGCATTGGTCACGATCGCGAGGCGGTTTCCTCGCGCACGCACGCCGCTGGACAGAATGCTGGCGGCCGAGAACATCTGTTGCACCGTCTGCGCGCGCACCGCGCCCGCGCGTTCCAGTGCCGCATCGAAAACGTCGTCGGCGCCAACCATCGCCCCGGTATGCGACATTGCCGCGCGCGACCCCTCGGCGTGGCGCCCGGCCTTGATCACGATCACCGGCTTCATGCGTGCCGCCGCCCGCAGGCCGCTCATGAAGCCGCGTGCATTGCGGATGCCCTCGACATACAACAGGATGCTGCGGGTTTCCGGGTCCAGCGCGAGGAAATCGAGCACGTCGCCGAAATCGACATCGGCGGCATCGCCGAGAGAAGCCACCAGCGAAAAGCCGATGCGCTGATCCTCGGCCCAGTCGAGGATCGCCGAGCAGATCGCGCCGGACTGGGAAACCAGTGCCAGATGTCCGGGTATGGCGCTGTTACGACTGAAGGTGGCGTTGATCTTGCGCGATGGTCGCATCACACCCAGGCAGTTGGGGCCGATGATGCGCAGACCCGTCGCACGCGCTGCCTCGCGCATCCGGTCCTGCAGCCGGGCGCCGTCGGGTCCGCCTTCGCCGAATCCCGCGGACATCACGATGGCGCCCTGGACATCGGCGTTGCCGCATTCGCGGATGATGTCCGGAATGGTGTCGGCCGGCGTGGCGATGATCGCCAGGTCGATGCTTCTGCCGATCGCCTCGACGCTGGGATGGCTCTTGCGCCCATGCACTTTCTTGTACCTGGGATTGACCGGGTACAACTCGCCTTCGAAGCCCATCGCCAGCAGGTTCTTCAGGATCGTCGAGCCGACACTCCCCGACTGATTGCTCGCGCCGATGAGCGCGATGCTGCGGGCGGACAGAATGCGGTTCAGGTAATGCGGGCCCATATGCGGCAGTCCTGCGTGGCGCGGGTTTTGCGGCAGTGCAATATGACCTGTGTATCGGGTCCTGATCGAATAGTCAATGCTGATCGCGGGGCGTTCGTGCCGGCGCAGCGACGCTTTGCCCGAGGCCCGCGGGACCTTCATCCGCTGGCGCGCCGACCTTGGTCGAGTCTGGCTCGGTGACAAGGCGCGCGAACAAACACTGCCTCGACCCCGAGGGGTGCAGGCACGGAATGAGGTGAGCCCAGGCAGTTGAATGCGCGTGAACGCCACGCCTAATTCCACACGTTTCAAAAGGGAACGTGACATTTTCGTTGCGAAACAAAACCAATAAAATCAGTAAGGAATTGTTCCGCTGCAAATAACACATATTTTACAGATAGTTAGATACCCACACAGATATTGGCACAATCCATGCGTAGCCAGGGTCGGCGCAGCGAGCGCTCAACTCAGTCAGGAGGTGTTCCAATGTCACGCAATCAAACCCAGTGGACCCAGCGTCCGCACTTGCCCTCGAGCCATTACGTCGACCCGGCCATTTATTTCGACGAAGAAATCTTCAAGGAAGAGCGGGAAAAAATCTTCAGCAAGGTCTGGCAACTCGCGATCCACGAAAGCGAGATTCCCAATCCGAACGATTATCGGACCTATCAGCATCCCGCCGGGCGCGAGCTGGTGATCGTGCGCGGCGAGGACATGAAGATCCGCAGTTTCTACAACATCTGTCCGCACCGAGGAAACTTGATCGCCTATGAGCCCTCGGGCAATGCAAAACGGCTGGTTTGCATCTTCCATCAGTGGGCCTTCGATACCAAAGGGGATTGCATTGATATCCCGAGAGGCAAGGAAGGCTACCAGGATCGTCTCTGCGAGGACGACGTGGGCCTGAAGGAGGTGCGGACGGAAGTGGCCTACGGAGGTTTCGTGTGGGTCAACGTGGATGACAACTGCGGACCATTGTCTGATCACATCGGCCACGCGCTCGACTACATGCTTCCGGAGTTGGAATCCGAGCCTCTGGATGTTTTCTGGTACTACCAGGCCCGATTGAAGACCAACTTCAAGCTGATCCACGATACCAATAGCGAGTTCTACCACGACTACCTGCACTACCATAATCGTATCACCGGGATGATGAAACCCGACTCCGGTTATTTCCAGCGCAAGTACGAGGCTTTCCCGAATGGCCACGCCTCGGTCGGGTCGATGAAAGTGGATTACGAGTCCTACAAGGGCGGTGGGCACTCCAGCCTGGGCTGGCCGGAACTGCCGCCTATGGGCTGGAAACTGGTCGATCTTTTTCCCTGCATTACCTTCAACCTGCGCACGTCGGTGCTGCGAATCGACTCCTACATTCCAGTGGGTCCGAACGAGTTGATCCTGGAGTTCCGTGCCCTGGGGCTCAAGAGCGACACGCCCGAGATCCGTGCCCAGCGGGAAAAGGATGCCGCCACCATCTGGAGTCCGTTCGGGCGCAACCTGCACGAGGACCTGCTGGCGTCCTCGGGCCAGGGCATCGCGATGACCGCCGATTCCGACCCCATGTATGTCCTGCATGGCCGGGAGGAAAACCAGACCATCCACGACGAGATCGGCATGCGGCATTACCTGGAGGAGTGGAGCCGGCGCATGGGGCGCAGCTCTTCGGATCCTTATGCCCGTCAGGGCACCGCCAAGTCGGCATGAGTTCCGGCGTACGCACTGATCACATAAGTCAGAATCCACACGGAGAACCTAACATGAGCACGAATCGCGGAAGTATCGAGGAGTTGATCTATGACTCCTGTCTGGTCCTGGATGATAACGACTATGATGGGTACATGGCGCTTTGCGCGCCGGATTTTACCTACAAGCTTAGCGCCTACAGTCCGGAGGTGAAACGCGAAATGGCCTGGCTCGACCATGGGCGGTCCGAGATCGAGGAACTCTTCAAGACGCTGCCCAAGCACAATAGCGATCGCAATCCGCTCACGCGAAATGCGATCGTGTACAAGGTACGCATTGATGATGACCACAAACAGGCGGATGTGGTGACCAGACTGCAGATCTTCAAGACAGCACTGAACGGGGGCCATACCGAGCTGTTCGCCGTAGGCAAATATCTGGATACGGTTTCGCTGAAAGGTGAGCAACCCGTGCTATTGAACCGGCACGTGAAGCTCGATACCCGCGACCTGGGTTGGGGGTACCACGTTCCTTTCTGAAAGGGTTTCGGACCAACTTGGGAGGGGTCGGCTTGAGTGCCGGCCCCTCTCGTAACCGGGCGGCGCGACCGTGGGCGGCGCGGAGCAGCCCGAGTCCGACAGGCTGCGAGGAGTACCAGCACGGGAAGGCGCTCCAGCAACTCGAAAAGGATCTCGAGGAGGGGCGGATCACCCGTGAGGAATTCCTTGAGCGCAGGCAGGTGATCCGCGAACGCTCCGTGGTCTAGTGACCTCACTGCGACCTGGTCAAACGGTAGGCGTCGGTGGCGGGTCAGAACGAAGACAGACCGGTGGCCTCCATCAGGCGGTAGCGCCAGTACCGCGGCCGGGACTCGTCGGCGTATGCGCGATAGGGGAGGCTGTGGATACGGTCGGGCTCGTTGTGCCAGCGGGTCTCGAAAAATTCCGCGGCATCGGCGATCACGGGGGTGGTCTCGTCTGCCCGGACCTGAACGTTGGTTTCCAGGTTGAAATTGTCGAGGTTGCGCCGGGTGAAGTTCGCTGAGCCCGCGAGCAATGTCGCGTGGCCATTGGCGGCACGGTAAAGGAGCATCTTCGCGTGGCATTGCTCGCCTGACGTGTTGCACCAGCGTACCGGCACGCCGTTCGAGTGCAGTTCCAGCGCCACCTGCCGGTTGGGGATGCCGCGTTTTTCCCGACCGAAGGCGTCGTGGTTCGGATCGAGAAGAACCCGCAGCGCGACCCCTCGCTCCCGGGCGTCCAGCAAGGCCCCCACGATGTCACGGTGGGACAGGTAGAACATCAGCAGGTCGAGCCGATCCCCGTGACTTGCCGAATCGATCATTTCCAGCGCCGCATCGCGGATGCGCGATTCGGTCAGGATTCGGATTCGGGCCTTCGTGTCGATCCCTGTGCTGGTGCCTACGGGATCCGGAAAGGCGAGCGGGGTGCCGTCTGAGAACTCCACGACCGCCCTCTCGGTGTGCAGCAGATCCAACGCTGCGTCGCCATGGAAACGCACCGCGATATTGTCGTGCCGGCTGCTGGCGTCATGCGGGTTTCCCGAGGTTACCAGTCCGGTCCAGCCGTCTGGCCCATCGGTGACCAGGGTCTTGCGGTGATTTGCCTTGAAGTTCAGAAGCGCGAGATAGGTGCGCAGGCTGACGGGTGTTTCGCCGACCGGGTTCGGCAGCCACCCCTCGTGCTGGTTGTTGCCAAACCATTGACAGCAGATCCTCCAGGCGGCCGACCACAGGGGGTTGGGGTCGCGCAACTTTCGCAGATCGGTCTCGACCACCGGGATTCCATGTGTCTCCAGTGTGGAGAACAGGGGTTGCGGGATGCCGCCGTACAGCGTGTTGAGCGGGTCGGTGATCAGCAATGCCTCGAGCTCGGGCATTTGGGTACGGCGTTCCGCCATGCTTTGGATAAACTCGCTCGAAAGTGGCCGGAAGGCTTCGTGGGCATCGCCGGCAAACTCGTTCACCAGAAAGAAATCCGCGACCACGAGCGACTGTGCCTGCGCGATCATCTCCATCGCCGCATCGAATATCTCGTGCTCGGTGTGTTGGTCGCCTTGAGAATCCACCCAGGTCGAATCGGCGAGAAATTCGATGGATTCGGCAGCGCGGTAAGGCTTGGCCACATCGAGCCCGTCAGGAAGGGGTTTCCAGACGTGGTAGGCGCCAGTGGCGAGATAGACAACGAGCAGGCTGAGCACCAGCGCGCGGCCTGGCCTTTCAAGGAGCCAACGTGGCATGGTCATACTTGGGACATCGTCGATCTGCGGATGAACCGGACCCACAGTGTGCCGAGGCGGTTACGACGGGTCCAGCAACCGTGACACCGGAGATTTTCCGATGAGTGGTTGCGCCACCGGGGCGCACCCGTCTTCCGGTTCGGTTCCCGAGGATCTGGATCTCGTTTGGAGCGGGCTTGCGGCAGTGCAATAAGACTTGTGGGTCGGGTCCTGTTGTAATGGTGGGCGAAGCGGTCCGGTGCTGGCCCGGCGGTGGGTCCGTATCGGGGGTTCCCGCTTCCGGGGGCTAACGACATGAAGACTTTTTTCATTTCCCATCCTGATTGCGCGCTGCACCGGGCGCCGTCGAGCCATCCGGAGTGTCCGGAGCGGCTGGCGGCAATCGACGACCAGTTGATCGCGTCCGGTGTCGAGCCCTGGCTGCGCCACCGGGAGGCGCCGCTGGTCACGCGCGAGCAGTTGCTACGCGTACACGATGCCGAATACATCGACGCCCTGGAGGCCGGAGTTCCGGAGACTGGGCGCTGGGCGACGCTGGATGGTGGTGATACCTATGTTGGTGAGCACAGCCTGAAAGCGGCGCAAAGGGCCGCCGGCGCGGTGATTCTGGGGGTCGATCTCGTGCTCGAGAACTCCACGCATACGGCTTTCTGCGCGGTGCGTCCTCCCGGTCATCACGCGGGGCGCGACTACGGCATGGGGTTCTGTCTGTTCAACAACGTCGCGGTCGGCGCGGCCCATGCACTGGAGGTGCACGGGCTGTCGCGGGTGGCGATCGTCGATTTCGACGTGCACCATGGGAATGGCACCGAGGATATCTTTCGCGACGACGGCCGGGTTCTGTTCTGTTCGAGTTTTCAGCACCCGTTTTATCCCCACACCGGTGCCGATACCCGCAGCGAGAACGTGCTGAACCTGCCGTTGCCACGCGATACCGATGGCGCCGCGCTGCGCAGCGCGGTGGAGCAGCGGTGGCTTCCGGCGCTGGAGGCGTTCCAGCCGGAATTGATCCTGGTGTCCGCCGGCTTCGATGGCCATCTGGAAGACGACATGGCGAATTTCCGGCTGGTAGAGGCCGATTACGAATGGCTGACCCGGCAGTTGTATGGCCTCGCCGGGCGCCACTGCGAGGGGCGGTTGGTGTCGACGCTCGAAGGTGGATACAACCTCTCCGCCTTGGGACGGAGTGTTGCCATCCATCTGAAGGTGCTGGCGGAGTCGTGAGCGACTCATCGGGATACGTGTCGGGATGTTTGGGGCGCGGCCCGCGGAGAGCAGCGAATCAACCGGGATGAACGCTACGCTACCGTTGACCATGTCCATCGGACGGAGCCCAGCGATTTTCTGGTCACGATGCTGAAGTGCAGGGAGTGGCCGTGAAGCCTGCACAGGTTTGATCGGTGGTGGTGGTGGTCAGCGAGTCGGGTCTCGCGGCTTGACCAGGCGGGCCGAGAAGCGACGCATGACGCCACGGGCCACGCGATCCTCGGGATCGATCCTGAAACCGGCGCGCTCAACCGCGGCCTCGGTGTCGCGGTTCGGATGGCAACCGCCGGTTACCCAGGTCCACATGGGTTGAACGCCGTCCTGTATCCGTGCCAGGGTCGGGTGGCTGTGGCGGACGTGCTCGATCATGCGCAGTTGCCCTTCCGGATGCAGCACGCGCCCGATTTCCGCCAGGCCCGCGGCCGGGTCCTGCACGCTGCAGAAGACCAGCCCACTGACCACGGTCTGGAAATGGTCGGCGGGGAAGGGCATCGCTTCGGCCCGGGCGACGACCAGAAGCGTTCCCGGAGACCGTCGGCGGGCGCGGCGAAGCGCCGCGAAGTCGGGGTCCAGTGCGACCACTTCACTGCCCGGCGGGTACAACGGCAGGTTGCGCCCCGTGCCACAGCCCACCTCGAGGATCCGGTTCTCGACCGTGCCGACCAGTTTGCGTCGCCAGCGCGAGAAACCCGTGACGTCCATCGCACTCATCAGTGCGTCGTACAGCCATGGAATGTGTTCGATCCCGCGCATGCCATGCCTCTCCGTTGCTGCCTGCCTGCAGTTGACCATCGCAGGCGGGCAGGGTTGCGAGGGTACGCGCTTCATCCGTGCTGGTCCACGTTCCGAGTTGACGCGTCCCGATGGGTCCGACCATGATGAACTTCCAGTGTAGACAGGATGCATCCATGCGCCGCTTCGTTCTGGATACCAGTCTTTTTACCAACCCCCATGTGTTCAGTCAGTTCGGCGATGACCCCAGGGAGGGCTTGCGGACTTTCCTGCGTCTGGCGTGCCGCTGCCCGGCGGAGTTCTATATGCCTCTGTCGGTGTACGAGGAGTTCCGCACCATGCGGGATCTTGAAGAGCTGGCGGCGGATTTCGAGACCGTGGTCTGGATACGGTCTCCGCGCCGTTTCACGTTGACGATTCCCAGCGACATCCTCTATGAGTTCATCGACGAGGTCCGCCATCGGATCGACCGTGGTCTGCGGATCGCCGAGGAGCACACCAAGCGTGCCGGGGCGGCTACTGACATGCCACCGGAGATCATCACCCAACTGCGGGAGCGGTTTCGCGAGGCAATGCGCAAGGGTCTGGTCGACTCGCGCGAGGATGTCGACGCCGTGCTCCTGGCACTGGAGCTGGACGCCGAACTCGCAAGCGCGGATCAGGGAATGCGCAAGCTCGGCAATCGCATGGGAATCAAGCTGGTCACGGCTGACTATCTGCGCCAGGTGATGGAGAACCTTGCGGATGGGAATCTCACTGGTTCCGCCGCCGGTTGATGCAGACAGGGCCGGCGTTCAGTCGAATTGCACGGCACCGGACAGAGCAGTGGATAATGTCCCCGTCATGCGGTCGAACACACGGTCGAATTCAACCGTCCAATAGCCGTCTTCCTGACGTGGCACCCCGGGCGCCATGCGCACGCGTTGCCCGCCGGTCGCGGCCATGTGTTCGATGAAATGCAGGGCATTGCGCCGTTCCCGAAACCGGCAGCGGTAGCGGTGATGCACCCGCCCGCTGTCACGGCTGCGTTCCACCGCTTGGTCGAGGCCCTGCAGGAACGCCTGGCCGAGGCTTCGTTCCAGTTCGGGGTTTCCCTGCTGGCTGTGTTCGGTCACGAACAGGGCCAGACGCATCAGGCGGTTGGTGAAGTATTCCGGTGGCAGATCCAGCAGCTGTGCGCTGCACACCTGGATGTCGGTGACGTTCGAGCGGCCAGTCACGTACTTGGCGCGGTTTCCGTCCACCTCCGCCTTCAGAACCAGGCCTTCGGCGCCCTCGCCATCGAGTTGCAGGATCAACATGCGCAGGGGTTCGACCTCGGTGGAGCGGAAACGGCCGAAGATGCGGGTGGCAGGCAGGCTGTGCTGTTCGAGCAACCGCATCTTCGCATTCTGGGGCAGGAAGCCCGGTTGACCCTTGCGTAGCATATCGAAGATGAAGAGCCGCACATCCCGTTCGATGTGCGGTGGCGAGCCTTCGAGGTACGGGTTCTCCGGCCCGGCGATTTCGGCACACAGGACCAGATCCGGCTCGGCATCAAACACCGACATTGGCATCAGATCCGGCAGGCGGTCGGTACTGAACGGGCAGACGAAGCCACCGCGGCTGAAAGCATACGCTCGTCCCTGATGGCTGAGGATGCGGACGTTGTAGCCGTCGATTTTTTCCTCGGCCCAGAAGTGCCCCCGGAACTGCTCGCGCAACCCCGCGGACAGCGAATGAATCCGGGCAATCGACGGATAACCTG